>NZ_JBXWQW010000028.1:0-63849 GCF_059612585.1 Ruegeria sp. YKSF57
GTCGGCAGTCAGATCGCCTTCGTTGTGCTGGCCGCCGGTCATGGCGACCGCATCATTGAACAGGATCTTGAATGTGATGTTCGTGCCCGCAGCCAGAGCGGCCCGGATCGCCTGAACGCCGGAATGGTTGTAGGTTCCGTCGCCCAGGTTCTGGAACACGTGTTTGGTGGTCGAAAACGGCGCCTCGCCGATCCAGTTCGCACCCTCGCCGCCCATCTGGGTGAAGCCGGTCGTGCTCCGGTCCATCCATTGCACCATGTAGTGGCAACCGATCCCGGCATAGGCCCGGCTGCCGTCCGGCACCTTGGTCGAGGTGTTATGCGGGCAGCCCGAACAGAAATACGGCAGGCGGGATGCGATTTCCTGTGCATTGTCGGCGCGGCGGGCATCGTCAAGTTTGCTCAACCCCGCGCGAATGCCGTCGGTATCGTGCCCCTCTTCGATCAGGATGTGTCCGATCTTTTCGGCAATCATCACCGGATCAAGCGCGCCGCGGGTCGGGAACAGTTCGTCGCGGTGCATGGTTCCTGCCCCACCCTTGTACCAACCATAGACGCGACGGCCGCGGCGGTCGTCAAAGATCGCCTCCTTGACCTGCACCTCGATCAGCTTGCGTTTTTCCTCGACGATGATGATCAGATCCAGGCCCTCGGCCCAGTCATGGAATCCCTGCATGTCCAGCGGGAAGGTCTGGCCGATCTTGTATGTGGTGATCCCCAGCCTCTCGGCTTCTTTCTCGTCAATGTGCAGCAGCGACATTGCATGCACGAGATCGAGCCAGTTCTTGCCAGCCGCCGCGATGCCGATCTTGGCGCCGGGTTTGCCCCACATGCGCTTGTCCATCTTGTTCGCATGAGAAAAGGTTTCGGCGGCAAACCGTTTGAAGTCGATGATACGCCCCTCTTGCAGGTGCGGAGTATCCCCCAATCGGATGTTCAGGCCGCCTTCGGGCATGTTGAACTCGGGCACCACCAGGTTCATGCGGTCGGGTCTGCCATCCACGACCGATGTCACTTCGATGGTGTCCTTCATGGTCTTGAGACCGACCCAAACGCCGGCGAACCGGCTGAGTGCAAAGCCGTAGATACCGTAATCGAGGATTTCCTGCACGCCCGCCGGGCTGACCACGGGCATGTACATATCGACCAGCGACCATTCCGATTGGTGCAGCACGGTCGAGCTTTCGCCGGTGTGGTCGTCCCCCATGGCCATCAGCACACCGCCATGCGCGCCGGTTCCAGACATGTTGGCGTGTCGCATCACGTCGCCTGAGCGATCGACCCCCGGCCCCTTGCCGTACCAAAGGCCGAACACGCCGTCGTATTTGCCATCGCCGCGCAACCCCGCCTGCTGACTGCCCCACAGGGCAGTCGCGGCCAGATCCTCGTTCAAGCCATACTGAAACACGACGTCATTCTGCGCCAATTGCTTTTGCGCGCGGCTCATCTGGAGGTCGACTGCCCCCAGTGGTGATCCGCGATAGCCGGTGACAAGCCCTGCGGTATTCAGGCCCGCCTGACGGTCTCGTTCCTTTTGCATGAGCATCAGGCGCACCAGCGCCTGCGTTCCGTTCAAAAGGACCGGGCTCTTTTCCAGATCGAACCGGTCATTGAGCGAAATCTTTTGCTGACTCATCCGACGTCTCCCCTCGCCAAACAGCGTGCTACACGTTGCCTCAATATTAGGTCATAATTTCTGACCTGTATAGGTAATTTTCTTGTTTCCGTTACAACGTCATCGTTTGAATGTGGAAATTGTTACCTCTTTCATATAGGGCTGCTGGCTCATAACGAAAGTTGCTGCGATGGATTGGGACAAGCTCAGAATATTTCACGCGGTTGCCGATGCGGGCAGCCTGACACATGCCGGGGACAAACTGAATCTGTCGCAATCTGCGGTCAGCCGACAGATCCGAGCACTGGAAGAATCACTCAATTCGACCCTGTTTCATCGCCATGCACGCGGGCTGATTCTCACCGAACAAGGCGAATTGCTGTTTGACGCCACATCCGCCATGTCCAAGCGGCTGGACGCCGCCGCAGCGCGTATTCGAGACAGCGAAGACGAGGTATTCGGCGAATTACGCGTCACCACGACCTTTGGGTTCGGAACTTTGTGGCTGGCGCCACGCCTGCCCAAGCTTTATGAGAAATACCCCGATCTGAACATCGATCTGATGCTGGAGGAGCGTGTGCTGGACCTGCCGATGCGCGAAGCAGACGTGGCGATCCGGATGAAAGAGCCCAGTCAGGCTGATCTTGTCAGAAAACGTCTGATGACCGTGCAGATGCAGCTTTACGCCACAAATGGCTATCTCGACAGTCACAACGGAATGCCGCAATCCCTGAGCGACATGGTAAACCACCGCCTGATCTGCCAGAATCCGTCCGCCGCACAGGTCGGTGCCAGCGCGTCACTTGTCCAACATCTGATGACGTACAATCCCGGCTCGTTGTTGACCGTGAACAATTATTTTGGGGTGTTGCAGGGCGTTCTGCACAATCTCGGAATTGGCGTCCTGCCTGACTACGTAACCGAAGATTTCCCGGATCTCGTTCGGGTTCTGCCTGATATCGAAAGCGCGGATGTTCCGGTGTATCTTGCCTATCCCGAAGAACTGAGACATTCACAGCGCATCGCGGCGTTTCGCGATTTCGTGCAGGATGAGATCATCGCGCACCGCAAGCATCTGAGGCAACTCGGAAAACTGTAGCTATGCACGCTGATCATATCGGACATGAGGCGCTTGCACCCTAGTTTCTCTTGAACGGTCGGTAACTCATTACTAAATGACATCTCGAAGGCGGTGATGCTGCAACGCTTACTTCCTTCATACCTCCCTGTTGGACTTTGGCCGAGCTTAGAGCTCGGCCTTTTTTTTGCTTTTTCCCCGACCCGCCGGATTCTATGGATTTCTCTGGAAAATATGTGGCAACAGCATATGATCGCGGAAAACAAACACAATTTCGTTACCGAGGGTCTTATATGTTCCGCTTCTTCCGCTTGGTTGTGGCAGCCTTTCTTTTTGCCATCCTGGGAACTGTGTCGATCGCGCAGGTACCTGGCAGCAATTTGTCGGCCAGTTCCGCAACAACACCCGTCGTTCCCGAAGATCTGACACCAGATCAGGTGGACGATCTTGTGGCGCGAATGTCGGACGACCAGGTCAGGGCGCTCTTGCTGGAACGCCTTGATGCGGTGGCGAAAAAGCAATCTGACTCCGGCAGCCCGAAAAAAGGCCTCGTCACTTCCATCACAGATACCGTCAATGCGATGGCTGCATCCTGGGTAGACGTGATCAGGAAATTGCCATCTCTCTTTTCCAAACAACTTGAAGCGATTACCAATTTTGCCACCACTTTCGGGTCAGGAAGGCTGCTTTCGCTTTTCGGATACACCTTGCTGGCACTGGCAATCGGATATGCTGCCGAAAAGGCCGTAGGCCTGTGGACAAGGAGATGGACCAGAGCCGTTCCCGGCGATGCGTCCGCCGACCTCCGTGGGGCAGTGACTTTCCTGTTCCGCCGTTTCTGTCGGGAACTGCTGGGCCTGGTCGTGTTCTATTATGTCTTGGTGTTCGTCGGACGGAGGTTGCTTGACGAACAACAGATCGCCCATGTGGCGCCATTCGTCTTTTATCTGATCTGGTTTCCAAGACTTGGTGCTGCGATCTCGCGCTTTGTTCTGGCCCCCGAAAAATCTTCGCTGCGATTGGTCAATGTCAACGATCACTGGGCGAAGTACCTGCACCGCAACTTGATCGGCCTTTTCCTGCTGATCGGTTTCACCTTGTTCATCATCGTATTCAACGTCGAAAATGGTGTATCGATGGCCGAAACCCGCCTTGGGTTCTGGCTGAACACCTCTATTCACATCTATATCGCGCTGATTGCCTGGACCGCCCGCGACGGCCTGAGCGATATGATGCGCGGGACGGATCCGGACCGCACCCAATTCGATGAACGCGTGGCGGAACTTTATCCTTACTTCGCCATCGGCGTATCGGTCGTGATGTGGTTCGTCGTCGAGTACCTGTCAGCAATCCGCAATCCGGAGGTTCTGGCCACTTTGGCGGAAGGCGCCCATTTCACGACCATGTTCTGGCTTTTGATCGTGCCGGCCATCGACACCCTGATCCGCGGGCTGGTGCGCCACCTGCAACCTCCGATGATCGGAGGCGGGCCGATTGCCGAGCGCGCATACAAGTCGACAAAACGCAGCTACATCCGGATCGGGCGCGTTCTTGCCGGGGTTTTTGTTGTCCTGATGATCGCAAATGCATGGGATCTGGACTTGCAGGAAATTGCCGGTGTCGGCACGGATGCCGGTGGCAAGGTGATCCAGTTCTTCATCATCGCGGCCATTGGCTATATTCTGAACGAAATCGTCTCTTTGTGGATCAACCGGCGTCTGGCCAGGGAGCAGACCGCGTCGGAACAGAGCCCGGACGAAGAAGCCGGCGAAGGCGGCGGTGCCGGCGGTTCAAGACTGGCAACGGTGCTGCCCTTGCTTCGGGTGACGGCTCAGGTCGCGATTGCCGTGATATTCGGCCTCTTGGCTCTTGGAGCGCTGGGCCTTGACATTACGCCCTTGCTGGCAGGGGCCGGGATCATGGGATTGGCCATCGGTTTTGGCGCGCAAAAGCTGGTCTCGGACATAGTCGGCGGCATCTTCTTCCTGATCGACGATGCATTCCGCGTCGGTGAATATGTCGATGTTGGTGGCACCACCGGGACCGTTGAAAAAATCTCGATCCGTTCGATGCAATTGCGCCACCATCGCGGCCCGGTTCACACCATCCCGTATGGCGAAATCCAGAAACTGACGAACTACAGCCGCGACTGGGTGATCATGAAGCTCAAGTTCACGGTGCCCTTCGACACTGATCCGAACAAGGTCAAGAAGATCTTCAAGAAAATCGGTGCCGAAATGATGGAAGATCCGCTCCACAAGGAAGGGTTCCTGCAACCCTTCAAGTCGCAGGGTGTGTTCGATTTCGATGACGTGGGCATGATCATCCGGGGCAAGTTCATGGCAAAGCCGGGCAAGCAGTTCACCTTGCGCAAGGAGATTTTCAACAGGGTCAAATCCGCATTCAAGGAAAACGGTATCGACTTTGCCCGCCGCGAAGTTCGCGTCGCGATTCCGGGACTGGAAGAAGCCGAACACCTGACCGACGAACAGAAAGCTGCGGTCGGAGCGGCCGCCGGAGAGGCGGTGAACCAGCAAGTCGCGCAGCAGGAGCAGAAAAAGTGAGGCTTTGGATGCAAGGTGTCCCCGACGAGGAGTAGATTTGGTTCGAAGTGCGGCGAGCATTGTGACGGCGTTACTGCTGCTAATGGCAGGAAGTGTTTCCGCCCAAAATGCGCGCGGGGTGGTCGATGCCAATGTCGGCGGCCTGGAACATGCCAGCGAGGATGAGAAATACGGGTTCAGGCGCGGTTCATTCGTGGTGGCCCCTATCCCATTTTCCAACCCTACGATTGGCTCGGGGCTGGTGCTGGGAGCCGGGTATTTGTTTCAACTCGACGAAGGTTCCGACCCGTCCTTCATCGGTGGAGGGGGGCTTCGTTCGGACAATGGCAGCAAGGCAGGCGCCGCGGCAATCAGCCTGAAACTTGATGACAACCGGTGGATCATCAAGGCGCTCTATGGCAAAGCTGACCTTCGATATGATCTGTATACCGGCACGGGGATCATTCCGATCCGGCAAGACGGAACGCTGGGCAAACTGAGCGTATCCTATGGGGTGACGCCGGATCTGTCATTTGGGGCCTCATTCCGCTATCTGGATACAACCATCACCCCCGCCTTTGCGGGGTTGCCGCCAATTCCTCCACCATTCGATCAGTTTCTGAGGGCGGAGATCGGCAATGTCGGCGTTGTATCCGACTGGGACACACGCGACGACACGATCTATCCCACTCGCGGCCACGCGCTGCATTTCGAGGCATTTCGCGGTTATGGCCTCAGCGGGCTGATTCAGGATTACTCCAAATCCTATGTGAACTACACTTTCTATCTCAGCCCCTGGGACCGCTCGGTCATAGCCAGCAGGTTGTCGTTATGCGCGTCATCCTCAGAGACGCCATTCTTTGATCAATGCGGGCTTGGCACCGTGGATGCGTTCCGCGGTTTTTCCGCCACCCAGTTCCTCGATCTGCGTTCGGCTTCGCTTCAGGTCGAGTTTCGTCAGCGCCTTTCCGACCGCATCGGGTTGGTCGCGTTCGGGGGCGTCGGGCAAGTAGGCCCTCACTTTCAGGATCTCGACGCCGACGGAACGCACGCAGCCTTTGGCATCGGCGCGCGCTACAGGGTGTCAAAAAAATTTCCGCTGGACTTTTCCGTCGATGCCAGCCGGAATGACCAGCACGAAAACACGCTCTATATATACGTCGGCCAGCGTTTCTGATCCATCTGCGCGTTCTTGGCACTTTCCCCCGGCACGCCCTTGCCCTAAAAGGCCCGCAATATCGGCCAGCTTGGGGACAGGACAGACGATGCAAGAGCCCGCCATCACACCGGAACTGATCGCAGCCCATGGGCTGAAACCCGATGAATACGACATGATCCTTGAAATCATCGGGCGCGAGCCGACCTTTACCGAGCTTGGAATTTTCTCGGCGATGTGGAACGAGCACTGCTCTTACAAATCCTCCAAGAAATGGCTTCGCACGCTGCCCACCTCGGGTCCGCAAGTGATCTGTGGTCCGGGCGAGAACGCGGGCGTCGTCGATATCGGCGATGGTCAGGCGGTGGTGTTCAAGATGGAAAGCCACAACCACCCGTCCTACATCGAGCCGTACCAAGGTGCGGCAACTGGTGTCGGCGGCATCCTGCGCGATGTTTTCACCATGGGCGCGCGCCCTATCGCCTCGATGAACGCGCTGAGCTTTGGAGAGCCCGGCCACCACAAGACCCGCCAGTTGGTCAATGGCGTCGTCGAGGGCATCGGCGGCTATGGCAACTGTTTTGGCGTACCTTGCGTTGGTGGCGAAGTCCGGTTCCACCCGGCCTACAACGGAAACTGCCTTGTGAACGCCTTTGCTGCGGGTCTGGCTGACAGCGACAAGATTTTCTATTCTGCCGCCTCGGGCGTCGGCATGCCGGTGGTTTACCTGGGCGCCAAGACCGGTCGCGATGGTGTCGGCGGCGCCACCATGGCCAGCGCCGAATTTGACGACACGATCGAGGAGAAGCGTCCCACCGTTCAGGTCGGCGACCCCTTTACCGAAAAACGCCTGATGGAGGCCTGTCTGGAATTGATGCAGACCGGCGCCGTCATTTCGATTCAGGACATGGGCGCGGCGGGCCTGACCTGTTCGGCGGTGGAAATGGGCGACAAGGGCGGTCTGGGCATCAAGTTGGACCTCGATGCAGTACCGCAACGCGAAGAGAACATGACCGCGTATGAGATGATGCTCAGCGAATCTCAGGAACGCATGCTGATGGTCCTGAAGCCCGAGAAAGAGGCCGAGGCCCGTGCAGTTTTCGAGAAATGGGATCTGGATTTCGCTATTGTCGGGGAAACGATTGCCGAAGACCGTTTCCTGATCGAGCACAATGGCGAGATCAAGGCCGATCTCGTTTTGTCAAAGCTGTCATCCACCGCGCCGGAATATGACCGCCCCTGGGCGCCCACACCTGCGGCGGAACCTTTGGCCGATGTACCGCAGATCGATCCGGTGGACGGCCTGCGCGCCCTGCTCTCTTCGCCCAACTATGCGGCGAAGCAGTGGGTCTATGAGCAATATGACACCATGGTCATGGCCGACAGCAGCCGCACGCCCGGTCTGGGCGCAGGCATGATCCGGGTGCACGGCACCGGCAAGGTGTTGGCCTTTACCAGCGATGTGACCCCCCGATATGTGCGTGCCAACCCCGAAGAAGGCGGCAAACAGGCAGTGGCCGAGGCCTATCGCAATCTGACGGCCGTTGGCGCGAAACCACTGGCGTCCACTGACAACCTGAATTTCGGCAATCCGGAAAAGCCGGAAATCATGGGGCAGTTCGTTGGTGCAATCAAAGGTATCGGCGCGGCCGTGGCCGCACTGGACATGCCGATCGTATCGGGCAACGTGTCCTTGTATAATGAGACAGATGGTCAGGCGATCTTGCCAACCCCGACAATCGGCGCAGTTGGCTTGCTGACCTCGACCGACGAGATCATAGGCAACGAAGTACGCGAGGGTCATGTGGCGCTGGTGATCGGTGAGACCGCGGGCCACCTTGGCCAGTCTGCGCTTTTGGCCGAAGTGTTCCACCGCGAAGACGGCGACGCGCCGCATGTCGATCTTGAGGCCGAAAAGCGCAATGGCGATTTCATCCGAGCCAATCGCGGCATGATCAAAGCCTGCACCGACCTCGGCGACGGCGGCCTTGCACTGGCGGCGTTCGAGTTGGCCGAAGCGGCGGGCGTGGGCGTTCATCTGGATGACGCACCGACCGAATTCCTGTTCGGCGAAGATCAGGCCCGCTATCTGGTTGCCTGCAACTTCGATCAGGCCGAAGCGCTGATGATCGCCGCTGGTCAGGCGGGCGTGCCGCTGGTATCCGTCGGCCGCTTCACCGGCGACAGTGTACGCATCGGTAGTTCCGAAGCCTCGCTGGCGGAGTTGAGTGAGATATTCCGCTCCAGCTTTGCCACCGCCGTGGCCTGATCGTCCGGCTGTACTTTCTGTCTGAAATAGCGGCAAATCCTGTGCTCTGACAATGGCGCAGGCTTTGCATCTGCGCGCAGCCGTGACGCACTTGCGCCCCTCTGCGCATCGCTCTACATCTTGGGAAAGACCTATTGGAGTTACCTACATGCCGATGAGCGCTTACGAAATCGAAAAGCTGCTGCGCCAAGCCTTTCCGGATGCGGACATTCAGGTCGGTGGCAATGATGGCGTTCACATGTCCGCCATGGTGGTGGATGAAAGCTTTCGCGGCAAGAACCGGGTTCAGCAACAGCGTGCGGTCTATGCGGCACTCAAAGGCAAGATGGACGGCCCGGACGGAGAGTTGCACGCACTGGCATTGACGACAAAAGCGCCGGAGTAGTGGATGAACCAATCGGATGGGCGTTACTACGGCTCGTTTATCTGATTTTGGATATTGTCAATTTCGTCGCAATACTCTTCTGCGACCTGCCAAAGCTACTGAAACACGGGCCTAGATATTGGCGCGTTACACGAAAAATGAGACGCCGCGCTTACGAACGACGCAAGGGATGAGTATCGATACATGACGTCTTGGCTGATATGGATCGGTTGCGGAATTGTCGCCTTGGTGGTTGCCGCCGCTGTGATTGAGGCTTATCTCAAACGCAACATCAGACGCCGGTTGTCGGATATGCGCCCTGACCCCGAAACCCTCAAACGCCGCCCGTGGGAGGCCGATGGGGTGTCAAAGGTGCATGACGAGAACCAAAGGTTGGAAAAAGGAAACTGGTGGCTTAGCCGCCGGATGACGAAATGAACCGCCCGTTGGGCAGATACAAGGACACGCAAGATGAGCGATGCAAAAACCCGGATCGACGAAACCGTCAAAGCCAATGATGTCGTGCTCTACATGAAAGGCACCAAGGAGATGCCTCAATGCGGCTTTTCCAGCCGCGTCGCCGGTGTGCTGAACTACATGGGTGTTGATTATACCGACGTCAACGTTCTGGCGGATGACGAAATCCGCCAAGGCATCAAGGACTATTCCGACTGGCCGACCATTCCGCAGCTTTACGTCAAGGGCGAGTTTGTCGGTGGCTGCGACATCATCACCGAGATGACCCTGTCGGGCGAACTGGACTCGATGTTCGACGAGAACGGCGTGAGCTATAACAAGGAAGCCGCCGACAAGATCCGCGAAGCCAACGCTTGATCTGACGGTCAGAGCGGGTGGTCATCGGGCTGCGCGCTCTGGCATTCCAATAGGCCGGCGTCACCGCTTGCCTGTCATGCTCTAGCGACTGGAACAGTTCCTGTACAAGATCCGTTCAGGGGCTGTTGATCCCGTCGCCTGATGAGTGATCGTCGCATCCCAGCCTTTCGAGCGCAGGACATAGGTGCCAACCGCATCAACCGATTCATAGCGGATGCCCGAACCGCTGGGGGCTTGCCGCATCGATACGAGCACCCCGTCAACAACCATGGCCGCCGCCGACGTTCCGTCTGTTGCATTGAAATAGGACACCGGGATCTGAGTACCGCCTTCGCAAGTGAAGCTGACAGAAAGAATGTCGATCTCAGCCACGGCACTCGTGGCAAGAACTGACAGTGCCACGCCGCAGGCAAAAAAACGCGCACCCCTCATTTGCCTGCCTTCTCTTCAATAGCCGCGGCAAGAGACTCGGCCCGCGCCGCCATTTCGGCCAGCGTGTCCGTCACCGAAGGCGGGATGACTGCAACCTCGATCCTTTCGGGTTCCGGCATTGGTGCGTTGCGTAACGCCACCAACTGCGCCTCGCGTTCGGCAAGTTTCGCCTCAACCGCCTTGATCCGGTCCTCGGCTGCCGCGGCCTTGTCTGCAAGCATCAGCCCGGCCATCAGCAGCATGCGGGCTTCGGGCATCCGCCCGATCTGATCGGACAGAACCTGCGCCTCGTCATCGAGCATCTTGGCGGCTGCGTGCAGATAGGATTCCTCACCCTCCTGACAGGACACGTCGAAACCGCGCCCGCCGATATGAATGGTCACGTCCGGCATTACTCCACCTCTCCTTCTGCCAGGTTGGCATTGGCCAAAAGCGGTTCCAACCGGGCCAGTACCGCGCGCGCTTCGGCGGCATCGGTCGCCCGTACCGCGCGCAAGGCTTCCAGTTCCTTTTCGGCCGCTTCGTTGAGCAGTTCATGATCGGTCAATCCGGCTTCGGCCGCCGCCTTGAGCTTGGCGATCGTGTCGCGCAGCTCGTCATTGGATTTCCGCAAACGTCGAAGATCGCCGTCCAGCCGGACCATCGCCTCTGCGTGGCTGACCCGTTCAGCACGAAGCATTTCCAGTTCCGCACTCAACTCCGCCACACGCTCGGAATTGGCCAGTTCTGCCTTGAGCGCCGCAATCTCGGCCTTGAGCGGACCCACTTCCTCTACCGCGTCCAGGGCGGCTTTGGCCTCGGCCAGTTCAGACCGCAACGCATCGGCCATTTCGCCGCCGCTCAACTCATCTCGCAGCGCCGCAATCTCGGCAGAATGGCGATCTCTCAGCGTATTGAGACGCTCTTCAAGTTGCGCGTTTGCCAGCCGTTCTTCCTGCAAGGCTTCGCTCAGCCCTGGTTCCTGACCGCCGTCAGTCGAGGCCTTTCCTTCCAGTGCGTCGACACCGGCACTGATCCGCTCCATTGCGGACAGGATGCGGTGGTGCAATTGTTCGATCTGGCTCATGCCTGTTTCACCTTTGATCCAAGGTTCATTGTTTTGCCTGCCGCCACGAATCGGAGGGGGCTGGCGATAGCACTAGTCTAACGAAACGGGGCGGAAAATACCCCCCTTTTGCTTTCAACGACTTGCAGGCCACAGTTGAGGTCCCCGCCCCGTTTCGTGCCGGGTTCTGCTTGCACTTTGAGGGTTGGATGCTATTGAGCGCGCAATTCGCCCGTAATTCAAAGGAACAAGTCCCGTGGACCTGACTGCGCTGCGCAATGCCAACCCCGAACACTGGGCCAAGGCCTCGGCCATCCGCTCTCTGACCCTCGACGCTGTGGCCACTGCCAATTCCGGCCATTCCGGCATGCCGATGGGCATGGCCGATGTGGCGACGGTTTTGTTCGAAAAGCATCTGAAGTTCGATGCCGCAAATCCGACATGGCCGGATCGTGACCGGTTCATCCTGTCTGCTGGCCACGGTTCGATGCTGATCTATTCGCTGCTCTATCTGACCGGCAGCGCTGAAATCACGCTGGACGAGATCAAGAACTTCCGCCAGTTGGGCGCCAAAACCGCGGGCCATCCGGAGAATTTCCTGGCAAGCGGCATCGAAACCACCACCGGCCCGCTGGGCCAGGGCATTTCCAATGCCGTGGGCTTTGCCATGGCCGAGGAAATTCAGCGTGCGCACTACGGCGGGAAAGTTGTCGATCACTATACGTACGTGATTGCAGGCGACGGCTGTCTGATGGAAGGCGTCAGCCAGGAAGCGATAGGTTTGGCGGGGCGTCACGAACTGAGCAAGCTGATCGTGTTCTGGGACAACAACAACATCACCATCGATGGCACCGTCGAATTGTCGGACCGCACCGATCAGGTGCGCCGTTTCACCGCCTCGGGCTGGCATGTTATCGAAATCGACGGTCATGACCCCAAAGCCATTGACGCCGCCATCGAGCAGGCCAAGAAATCGAAGAAACCGTCGATGATCGCCTGCAAAACCCATATCGCGCTTGGTCACGCGGCGCAGGACACTTCGAAAGGCCATGGCGCGCTGACGGATGCCGAGCAGCTGAAAGCCGCGAAAGCAGCCTATGGCGCACCGTTGGGCGCCTTCGAGGTTCCTGCCGACGTCAAGGCGGCGTGGGAAGCTATCGGGGCACGTGGCGCGACCGAACGGGCAGCCTGGGAGGAGCGCTTTGCCGCCCTTTCGGACCGCAAGCAGGCCGAGTTCAACCGCGCCTATGCCTTTGAAGCACCCAAAAAGCTGGGCAGCGTCATCCGGGCGCTGAAAAAGCAGGTCTCGGAAGACCAGCCCAAACTGGCAACCCGCGCTGCATCGGAAAAGGTGCTGAGCGTGGTCAACCCGGTGATGACCGAAACGGTGGGCGGCTCGGCCGATCTGACCGGCTCGAACAACACCAAGACCGGCGATCTGGGCGTGTTCGATCCGGAAAACCGCAAGGGCCGGTACATCTATTGGGGCATTCGCGAACACGGCATGGCGGCAGCGATGAACGGCATGGCGCTGCACGGCGGTATCCGCCCCTATGGCGGAACCTTCATGTGCTTTACCGACTATGCCCGCCCGGCGATGCGTTTGGCCGCGCTTATGAAAATTCCGACGGTTTTCGTCATGACCCATGACTCAATCGGATTGGGCGAAGACGGCCCCACCCATCAGCCGGTCGAGCATCTGGCGATTTCTCGCGCGACGCCCAACACCTATGTCTTCCGTCCCGCCGACACGGTGGAGACCGCTGAAAGCTGGGAAATGGCGCTGACGTTCAAGAACAGCCCATCAGTGCTGTCGCTGACCCGTCAGGGCGTTCCGACCGTGCGCACCGATCACAAGACCCGCAACCTGACCTCGCAAGGCGCGTATGTTCTGGCCGAGGCAGAAGGTAAGCGTCAGGCCATCCTGATCGCCACCGGGTCCGAGGTGGCCATTGCGATGGACGCCAAGGCAAAGCTGGAGGCCGAAGGGATCGGAACCCGCGTCGTTTCGATGCCTTGCATGGAACTTTTTGCCGAACAGGACGAAGCCTATCGCAAAAAGGTTCTTCCCGCAGGCCCGGTTCGCGTCGGCATCGAGGCTGCCGTGCGGGCGGGCGGCTGGGATCGCTGGCTGCTGGGCGAACGTGGCCGCGAGGCCAAGGCCGCCTTTATCGGCATGTCGAGCTTTGGCGCGTCGGCCCCGGCGGATGAGCTGTACAAACACTTTGGCATCACGGCAGACGCAACGGTTGCCAAGGTGAAAGAGTTGCTAACTTAGCCCAAACCGCGATCCAAGAAAAAAACAGGAGCCCTCGGGCTCCCTCTTACTTTCGACTATTCACTCAAAGTCATCGGAATTCGAATCTGACCGATGTACCTACTGCAGCAAAACCACAGACACGCCACTGCGCCTGGCCAGCTCTTTCATCAAGTATTGCCTGTTCTTTTTTAGCGGAAAAGGAATTCCGCTCATTCCCAATCCAAAGGGATCGCCACGAGTGTATTCCTCTTCAGCCAAGATGTGTTGATTTGCTTTGATGCAATTATACTCTCCACCCCTCCCCCCAGTTACCGGATTAATTGTCTGGGGTCCGTACTTCCAACAGAGCTGCGCATATTTCGATCCACGAACAGGTGCTTTAACAGTCCATTCCCCCACTACCACATCCGTATTTCCTGGATACCACAAAAAGGCTCGACCTTCTGGGTCGAGATATTCAACCTGAGTTCCGTGCTGGACATTGTAGTCCAGATATGTCGCACCTGAATATCGTTCACGCATTCCTGCAACTGAAAAGGTTGCAGAGGGATACCTTTCAATCTCAGCAGACCATCGGGCCTGATCTATCTTAAGCTTTTCTTGAAACTCTCTAGGGGTCAAACCACTTGAACAACCACAGATCGAACCAGAAAGGACTACAAGGATAAGGGTTTTCGTCAGCGGCACCAGAGGTTTACGCTCCATCCAAATCTCGAATACTCGGCTGCGGGAATGGATTTTCCGATGGCCCCGGTCGGTACCGGTTGGCCAAGAACGGGAACAGTGCCGGGCGGAACTGAGTATTGTCGTCCAAACGAATTCCTTGTCACCTTCCGCCCCTGACACACCGTTTGAAGCGCAATGTCCTGTCCCATCTTGAAGGCGTTACTCGCGTTCTCATCGGTGCCGTAAGCCGCAGCAAATCTTTCGGCGGTCTCACGATTCAGCGGTGACAAAAAGATGTTGGACTTAGAGTAGGAGGTTCCTTCCGAAACTATGAGTCTAACACTTACTGGATAACCCGCGTGTGGACCGTCGTTTGGTCTTTTAGAAACCGAGGCGCTTATGTAGCGCAACTTCTGCTGTTCGGTCGGCATTTTAATAATTACATACGAGCTAACAAGGCTAGGGTCTGAGTAGGTTGGCGCGGGCGTTCTTGTTGTCTGGTGTGAAGCAGAACAAGCCGAAAGAAGAGAGACGGAAACAGCCAGTACGGCGATGGCTCGCTTCGATATGCGATTCAACAGTTTTACTCCTAGAAACAAAAGGTTGTTTAATTGCCTAACCACAGAGGCAGGGTTTCGTTTTGAACGTATGGTCCTTGGCTTATTATACTTCAAGTCTTAAAAAATACCGGCCCCACAACCTTGGTTGCCAGCGGGATCAACAGCAGCCCCAGCGCCACCCCGAACACCCCGTCCATCGCCGCCTTGGCTGTCCACTCAGCAAAGCCGGCCCAGCCGGCGGGCACGGAATGACCGACGGCATAGGCCCAGTCGTGGATCAGATGGCCCAGCCAGCCAAAGCCCAGCACCTCCAGCCCGTGGATGATGATGGAGCCGCCGACCCACAGCATCGCCGCGGTGCCGACCACCGACAGGATCTTCATCAGCACCGGCATGAACTTGACCAGCCCGCGCCCCAGGCCACGGCCCACAGGCGTCGGCGCGTTTTGCGCCAGGAAAAGGCCCACGTCGTCCATTTTCACAATCAGCCCGACCGAGCCATAGACCGCGACAGTCACGCCAACACCGACCACGGCCAGCGTTGCCGCCTGCATCCAGACATTGGGCACCTCGATGGCCGCCAGAGCAATCGTCATGATTTCCGCCGACAGGATGAAATCTGTCTTGATCGCCCCCTTGACCTTCTGCGCTTCCAGGTGGCCGGGATCCTTGATGCTCATGTCCTCGTCGATGGCATGACTGCCATGCGGGAAAAGCACGTGAAAGATCTTTTCCGCGCCTTCGAAACACAGATAGGCGCCGCCAATCATCAGAAGCGGTGTGATCAACCAGGGCGCGAAATTCGCCAGCAACATCGCCACCGGCAAAAGCAGGATCAGCTTGTTGAACAGCGAGCCACGCGCAATTTTCCAGATGATCGGCAGTTCCCGCGCCGGAGCGAAACCCTGCACGTATTTCGGCGTCACCGCCGCATCGTCGATGATCACGCCTGCGGTTTTGGCGCCAGCCTTCCCCGCAGCTGCCGCCACGTCATCGACTGATGCCGCCGCGACCTTGGCAATTCCCGCCACATCATCCAGCAAAGCCAGAAGACCACTCATTCCCGCGTCCTTTCGCTCATCCTGCCGCTTTGGAACCCTACCTGATCCAAGGCTTAGCGCAAGCGTTAGCGCAACCGCTCAAGTTTTGCGCTAACATATTCAATTTACGCCGCTTTTGATCTTTCTGTACAGGTCTGGCGCGTCTATATGGCCTGCAAGTTTCACGTCATTCGGAGTCGCAATATGACCATCAAGGTTGGCATCAACGGTTTTGGCCGCATCGGTCGCTGCACCCTGTCCCACATCGCCGCTTCGGGTCGCGATGATATCGAGGTGATCAAGGTCAACGCGACCGGCCCACTGGAAACCGCCGCCCACCTGATCAAGTATGACAGCGTGCATGGCCGCTTTCCCGGCGATGTGACCATCGGCAACGGCACCATGAACCTGGGTCGTGGCGATATGCAGATGTTCTCGACCTACGACATGAACGAGCTGGACTGGTCGGGCTGCGACGTGGTTCTGGAATGCACCGGCAAGTTCAACGACGGCGAAAAGGCCAAGGCGCATCTGGAACGTGGCGCCAAAAAGGTGCTGCTATCCGCGCCCGGCAAGAACGTCGACAAGACCATCGTCTTTGGCGTCAATGACGACCAGCTGGAAGCCGGCGACAAGATGATCTCGAATGGCTCCTGCACGACCAATTGCCTGGCACCTCTGGCCAAGGTTCTGGACGAGGGCGTCGGTATCGAGCATGGAATCATGACCACCATCCACGCCTATACCGGCGATCAGCCGACGCTGGACCGCCGCCACAAGGATCTGTATCGCGCCCGCGCTGCAGCCATGTCGATGATCCCGACCACGACCGGCGCCGCCAAGGCTTTGGGTGAGGTCCTGCCGCGTCTCAAGGGACGTCTGGACGGCTCGGCCATCCGGGTGCCCACCCCGAACGTGTCAGCCGTTGACCTGACTTTCCGCGCAGGCCGCGACGTGACCGCTGAAGAAATCAACGCATTGGTCAAGGCGGCCGCCGATGGCCCGATGAAGGGCGTGTTGGGGTATGAACCCGCGCCGCTGGTGTCGACAGACTTCAACCACACCGAAGAAAGCTCGATCTTTGCGCCCGATCAGACCCGCGTAGTCGATGACCGCATGGTGCGCGTGCTGGCCTGGTACGACAACGAGTGGGGTTTCTCGGTTCGAATGGCGGACGTTGCCGTAGCCATGGGAAAACTCGGCTGAATTTGACTTAACACCTTGAGATGAAACGCCCGCTCAGGTTATCTGGGCGGGCGTTTTCAATTGCACCGGGGCCCACATGACCAACAGAATCGCCGTCTGGTTTTTGGTTCTGCTGCTGGGAGCCGTCATGCTTGATTACAGCCTGTTCGGCACCGAGCACCTGCTTTTCCTTGGCAAGAAACTTTACGATTTTCTGGATTGGCTCGCCTTTTGGCGATGACGAGCGTCAAGTCTTGACATTTGGTGTTACTTCGCGATGTTAGCGCTAACTTTTCTTGGGAACGCGAACTTTCGGAGCGAATATGACAATCAACCTTGCCATAAATGGATTTGGCCGCATCGGTCGGGGGATACTTCGTGCGTCCATGGAAAGCGGGCGCAAGGACGTGCAAATCGTCGCGATCAACGACTTGTCTTCGCCACAGATCAATGCGCATCTCTTTGAATTCGACAGCGTCCATGGCCGATATTCGAAGCCCGTGAAACTGACCGACACGCATCTGGATGTTGGGGCCGGGCCGATCCGGTTGACCGGCATTCAAGCTCCTGAAGATCTGAATTGGTCTGACGTGGACGTTGTTCTGGACTGTACCGGAGTATTCCGAACCCACGAAGGCGCCGCGCGCCACCTGAAGAACGGGGCAGGCAAAGTTCTGATTTCCGCACCGGCCCGAGGGGATACTCCGGTCAAAACCGTTGTTTTTGGCGTCAACGATCATGAACTCACCGATGAGCATCGGATCGTGTCAAACGCCTCCTGCACGACGAACTGCCTGGCTCCTGTCGCTGCCGCGTTGGATGCAGGTGTTGGTATCAAGCACGGCTCGATGACGACGGTGCACGCCTATACCGTCAGCCAACCCGTCCACGATACGGCGACCAAGGACCCCTATCGCTCGCGCGCTGCAGCCTTGTCGATGATTCCCAGCACAACTGGCGCCGCTGCGGCGGTCGGTCTTGTCCTGCCGCAATTAGCCGGAAAGCTCAGCGGGCAGGCAATCCGGGTGCCTACCCCGAATGTCTCGGTTGTCGATCTGGTTGTCGAGGTGTCGCGCCCCACCACGGTTGAGGAAGTCAACCGGATGCTGTGCGAGGCTGCTGCCAGAATACCGCAGGTTCTTGCGGCGGAGGACCGTCCCCTCGTTTCGGTCGACTTCAACCACGATCCGCATAGTTCCACAGTGTCCCTGTCCGAAACCACCGTTACCGATGGCACTCTGGTTCGGGTTCTGGCCTGGTATGACAACGAATGGGGCTTTTCAAACCGGATGCTGGATACGGCTGCGGTGATGGGAGCGATTGGTTCGCGATCTTCAGTGAAGCCGGTCCACCAAGGCGTCGCGAACTCGGGGCGTGACGAACTTCGACACGTCCCCGCCTAAGCGGGCAATTTCCTTGACCAGTTTCGAGGCGATGGCCTGGTGCCGCGCCTCGGCCATCAGGAATACGGTTTCGACGGAACTGTCCAATGCCCGGTTCATGCCGACCATCTGGAATTCGTACTCGAAATCCGCGACCGCGCGCAGACCACGAATGATGATTTGCGCGCCTACGTCATTTGCGCAATCGATCAGAAGGTTCTCAAACGGGTGCGCAACGATCTCAGTTCCGGTTTGTTCACTCAACTGCGCGCATTCGGCCTCGATCATCGCCACACGCTCTTCCAGATTGAACAACGGACCCTTGTCCCGGTTGATCGCAACGCCGATCACCAGTTTGTCCACCAATGCTGCGGCACGGCGGATAATGTCTATATGACCCAAGGTAATCGGATCGAAGGTACCGGGATACAATCCAACCCGCATGTCGCTCTCCTGCGCAAGATTGTTTCTGCGGAAGCAAACACAACTTCGCTGCAGGTGCAAGAGGGCACGCCGCCCACGGCGCACCCATGCTTCAACCCGCAGTGAATCAGTGACCCATGATCATACCTTCCAGGGCATCCTTTTCCATTGCCAGTTCAGCAAGTTGCGCCTTGACCGCGTCACCCAGGGTCACGATGCCGATCAGCTTACCTTCTTCGACCACAGGCATATGGCGGAACCGCCTTTCAGTCATCTGTGAAAGAATATCCTGAACGCTGGCCAGACTGGTGCAGGTCACAAGATCGGATGTCATGTACTCGCTGACGGCCTGTGTCAGGCATCCACTCCCGCTTGCGGCAAGCTCTCGTACGATGTCGCGTTCGGATAGAATCCCGACGGCTGTCTGCCCGTCATCATCCGACACCACGACCGTCCCGATGCGCTTTTCCGCGAGGATTTTCGCAACCTCCGACACAGTCGCGGAGGATCCAACGGTGACCACGCCCGAGGTCGCCTTGGATTTCAGAATGGCCTGTACGAGCATATGCAATACCTCCGAAATATAATTGCCGTATTACAAAGCGTTGCTGCATTGCATGGCCCTGTCAAGATGAAGCTGCCGCCTCCAGCCGCGCTACCTCGTCGCGTATGCCGCGGCTGAGCGCCTCGGCGAACCGGTTCAGACGCTCGTTGCGCTTGTCGCCCAAATGCCGCACCAGATGAAACCCTCGGGTCAGACTGATCTGATCGGTCAGGATTTTCCTGAGCTGCGGATGGAATGGCAAAGTGAAATCATGGGCCACGCAAACCCCGGTTCCCAACGTCACCTGGCGCAATTGGACAGAGACCGAATTGGACGCGAGTGGAACCCGTTCGATACCAATGTCGTTCAGGTAATCCAGTTCCCGGTCAAAGATCATATCGGGGATGTAACCGATCATGCGATGGCCCTTGAGGTCCTCAACCGAATTGATCCGGGGATGGGAGGCGAGGTAATCTTGCGTGGCAACCAAGTGCAGTTTGTAGTCACTGATCCTCTGCACCAGCAATTGCCCCGCCGTGGGCGCGCTCACTGTCACCGCCATATCCGCCTCGCGGCGAGACAGATTGATGATCCGAGGCAATGCAAGAATCTGGATGTCGAGATCGGGATTCGCGTCGCTGATCCTGGCGCAGACTTGTGGCAACAGATAGTTGGCGCTCCCGTCCGGTGCCCCGATGCGGATCTGGCCTGACAGTTTTTCAGCCGGTCCAGCCATTGCCCCTGCTGCCAGTCGCATCGCCTCTTCGGCCTGTTCACCATGTTTCAGCAACCGTTCCCCGGCGGGCGTCAGCACATAGCCCTGTGGCGATTTCGTGAAAAGCGGAGCACCGAGAGCGGTTTCAAGGCGCGATATCCTGCGACCGACAGTTGCCGGGTCCAGTTTAAGCTGCTTTCCGGCACCTGACAGGCTTTCCTCCCGCGCTACGGCAAGAAACACCTTCATGTCATCCCAGTTCGGCTCCATTCCGCACCTACAAATTTGCAAAACTGCTTTGGAATATTGCCTCTGTTCAGTTGATTTATGCAAGCCTATGGTGCGCGCAACGTCACCGGAGGAGTTTCACATGCAAGAACTTTATCACTTCATCAATGGCAAACACGTCGCTGGCACGTCCGGCCGTACTGCCGATGTCTTCAACCCCGCAACTGGCGAAGTGCAATATCAGTGCCCGATGGCCAGCGCAGCCGAAACCACGGCCGCCATCGAACAGGCAGCTGCCGCACAGCCACAATGGGCCGCCTTCAACCCCCAGCGCCGCGCTCGCGTAATGATGGCCATGGTCGGTTTGATGAACCGCGACATGGACAAGCTGGCCGAGGCGCTGAGCCGAGAGCATGGCAAGACCCTGCCCGACGCCAAAGGTGACCTGCAGCGCGGTCTCGAGGTGATCGAATACTGCATCGGCGCGCCGCAGATGCTGAAAGGCGAATTCACCGACAGCGCCGGCCCCGGCATCGACATGTATTCGATGCGCCAGCCGTTGGGCGTGGTGGCCTCGATCATGCCGTTCAACTTTCCCGCCATGATGCCGCTGTGGCACGTGGGCCCTGCACTGGCTTGCGGCAACGCCGTGGTGCTGAAGCCCTCTGAACGCGACCCATCGGTGCCGCTGATGTTGGCGGAACTGTTCGTCGAGGCCGGACTGCCCGAAGGCGTCTTCCAGGTCGTCAACGGCGACAAGGAAGCGGTTGATACCCTTCTCGACAGCGACATCATTCAAGGCGTGTCTTTCGTGGGCTCCACCCCGATCGCGCAGTACATCTATGCCCGCGCCACCGCGAATGGCAAACGGGCCCAGTGTTTCGGCGGTGCCAAAAACCACATGATCGTGATGCCCGATGCCGACATGGATCAGGCGGCAGACGCTCTGGTCGGCGCCGGCTTCGGCGCGGCAGGCGAACGCTGCATGGCCGTATCGGTCGCCGTGCCGGTGGGCGAGGAAACTGCCGATCGTCTGATCGAAAAGCTGGTTCCGCGCATCGAAAAGCTGAAAGTTGGCCCTTACACTGCCGGTGACGACGTCGACATGGGCCCCGTCGTGACTCGTGAGGCAAAAGAACGGATCATGGGCTTGATCCAGTCCGGTGTCGATCAGGGTGCGGAGCTGGTTGTCGATAACCGCAACTTCTCATTGCAGGGTTACGAAGACGGCTTCTTTGTCGGCCCGCACCTGTTTGACCGCGTCACCCCCGACATGGACATCTACAAAACCGAGATTTTCGGCCCGGTCCTGTCCACTGTGCGCGCCGGATCTTACGAAGAAGCCATAGGTTTGGCGATGAGCCACGAATATGGAAACGGCACCGCGATTTATACCCGTGATGGCGACACCGCCCGTGATTTCGCCAGCCGCATCAACATCGGCATGGTCGGTATCAATGTTCCGATCCCGGTTCCGCTGGCCTATCACACCTTTGGCGGCTGGAAGAAATCCATGTTCGGCGACCTGAACCAGCACGGCCCCGACAGCTTCAAGTTCTACACCCGCACCAAGACCGTGACCGCCCGCTGGCCGTCCGGCATCAAGGAAGGCGGCGAGTTCAACTTCAAGGCCATGGATTGATCGACCTGCAACAACCGTCTTGACGACCCCGGCCAAACGGTCGGGGTCTTTTGTTCAGGCAGTTCTTTGCCGGACACAACCTGATTTCGCATCACGCTCACGCAAATTTCGAAAATTCCATCTTTAAAAGTGAACGCGCAGCGCATAATTTCCCGCGCAAATACATATCGAGCAGCGACATTCCGGAGGCAATCTTGTCCCAGCCCAAAATATCACGCCGCAGCATTCTATTGGGTGCCGCCACTACTTTGGCCACCCCTGCCCTCGTTCGCGCGCAGAGCGCTTTTCCGGCAGAGGAACCTCCGATCGAGACGCAGGTGCCCGTACGTCGCAATATCTCGTCTTTCTCGCAACAAAGCTGGCAGGACCATTTTGACCAACTGGGTGTCGGTTGCCTGCTGGCGGACATCACCAGCCGCGCGGTGCACTATTGGGGTGGCGATGGGCAGACGTATCGCCTGTACCCGTCCTCGGTACCGATGAGCGAAGAACTGACAAAGCGCGGCTATACTGAAGTTGTGCGCAAAACCGAGAACCCAAGCTGGACCCCGACGGCGTCGATGCGCGAGCGGGACCCGACCCTGCCTGTTCGTATCGATGGCGGCGACCCAGGAAATCCGCTTGGCTCCCGCGCCATGTATCTGACCTGGCCCGCATATCTGGTTCATGGCACGCACGACACCCGAAAGATCGGGCGTCAAAGCTCATCCGGTTGCATTGGCCTTTACAACCGCCACGTCGAGGAACTGTATCAACTGGTGCAGGTCGGCACCCAGGTCCGGCTGGTTTAATAACAAAAAGCCCCGGCCACCAAGGGCCGGGGCAGTCTGCCTGAACACAGGGGTGCTCACTCAGGCAGCAGGACCGTATCTATGACGTGAATCACTCCGTTCGACGCTTCGATATCGGCCTGAACTACCTTGGCTTTGTCTACCTTTACGCCATTGCGAGCGTTTACGCTCAGCCGGTCGCCCTGCACGGTCAGAACTTGCGCGCGTTTACCGGCAATATCACCCGACATGATCTCGGCCGGCACGACGTGATAGGTCAGGATGGCGACCAGTTGATCCTTGTTTTCCGGCTTCAACAGATTTTCCACCGTTCCCTCGGGAAGTGCCGCGAAGGCTTCATCCGTTGGGGCGAATACCGTGAATGGCCCTTTGCTTTTCAGCGTTCCCACAAGGTCCGCAGCCTGAACCGCCGCAACCAGAGTGTTGAAAGAACCTGCTGCGACCGCTGTGTCGACAATGTCCATTTCTGCTTTGGCCTGCAACGGCACCGCGCCCGCGAATGCAACGCTTGCCGCAGCTACGGCTCCCAAAAACCCTCTTCGAAACATATCGGAAATCTCCTCTCCCGCTTGTGATGAAAGGAGATACGCAGCCTTTTTCAGATCGGATCAAAATTAATTTGAGTAATTTTCTGAACCCAGAGGCTTTGGGCCCTGCCAGCCTTGAGAAATGGCAATTCCTCTACTGCATCCGGGCGGGCTTGCTGCAAGTAATAACCGGGCCAAAGCATCTCGAATCCACCGGACTGAAGCAGGGCGTGCAACACGTACTGTTCGGCCCATCCCGGGCAATCATAAAAAAACCGTTTCGGGTATTCATAGGGTAGGAACACGTCATGCACGTGGATGACCACACCAGGCTTCAATTGCGGGATGATGCGGCAGAACAGATGCGCCACGTCGTTGCTCATCCTTACGACATGGCTGGAGTCGATGAACAGGATGTCATCCGCTTCGAGCTCGGCAAACAGCTCCGGCTCCACGTCTTCAAGGCGCTTCTGTTCAAACCGATCC
Source organism: Ruegeria sp. YKSF57 (assembly GCF_059612585.1). Lineage (NCBI taxonomy): Bacteria > Pseudomonadati > Pseudomonadota > Alphaproteobacteria > Rhodobacterales > Roseobacteraceae > Ruegeria > Ruegeria sp. YKSF57. Next base: position 23,785 of record NZ_JBXWQW010000028.1, read on the forward strand.
ACCACATGCGCGATGTCGGCCCTTGGATACGGGTCGATCGCGGTAATCCGGGTATCCAGCCCGCCGTCGATGCTGGCCTGACGTGTTACCCTGGTAGAATTGCCGCATCCAACCTCGATCACGCGCTTTGGCTGATACCGTCGGACCATTAGGTAAAGCGCGTCCGCATCTGGACTGTCGAAATAGCCGTTTTCAGTGCGGTATCCTGTCTGGTTTTTGGATGGGTCCTTCAACGCTGCAAGTGCATTGCCGTGGGCCTCATAGTCTTCGACCAGGCTGGTGATATCGAAATCCTGCATCCCCGGCGACAATGTATATGCGGGGCGATCCAGGCCTCCTGCCCGTTCAAAGGCTTCAAGCCTCGCGCGCTCGTCCAATTCTCTGGTCTTGTCGATCAGTTTTACCCCGAATGAATCCAGCATCGCGTTTATCCGGGGGAACTTTCTGGGCTTCACCTGAGCGGTCCTTTTTCATTGCGGCTTCGCGCCTCAATACCCGGCCCACAGCGCCTTTCGCAAGAACCTGCGCCCAAACCCTTGGCAAAAAGGGCATTTCCGTATTCACTAGACGAAATTTCGAACGGGAGGCACGACATGCAGCAGGAGTTTACGCTGGGTATCGAGGAAGAATACCTGCTGGTCGACAAGGATTCCCTGCAACTTTCCGAAGCACCTGCGGCATTGATGGAAGCGTGCCAGAGTGATTTCGAAGGTCAGGTCAGTCCGGAGTTCCTGCAATGCCAGATCGAGGTCGGCACCCGCCCCCACGCCACGATTGCCGGCGCACGCGACGACCTCAAGCGTCTGCGGTCCTGCGTGTCCCAACGCGCCGCAGAGCACAATCTGGCGCCGATCGCCGTGTCATGCCATCCCTTCGCCAACTGGAAAGATCAGCATCACACCCGCAAGGAACGCTATGACGCATTGCAGCATGCCCTGGGCGGCGTTGCCCGACGCATGCTGATTTGCGGAATGCACGTTCATGTCGGCATCGAAGACGCATCCCTGCGCGCCGATCTGATGCCCCAGTTGTGCTATTTCCTGCCTCATCTTCTTGCCTTGTCGACCTCGTCACCCTTCTGGAATGGCGAGGACACAGGCCTGTCCTCATATCGCCTGACAGTCTTTGACAACCTGCCGCGAACCGGATTGCCGCCGAGTTTTGGCAGTTGGGCGGAATACCAGCGTACCACCGGTATTCTGGTTGAACTCGGCGTGATCGAGGACACGACAAAAATCTGGTGGGATTTGCGGCCATCGCATCGGTTTCCGACCCTTGAGACCCGGATCATGGATGTTCAGCCGAGACTGGAACATACGCTGTCGCTGGCCGCAATGAACCAGGCGCTTGCGCGCATGCTGTGCCGCCTCAAGGACCGCAACCTGCGCTGGCGCCACTATGACCGTTTCCTGATCGGAGAGAACCGCTGGCGCGCGCAACGCTATGGTGTAGGCGAAGGCCTGATCGACTTCGGTGACCGGTCGATCAAGCCGATGATCGAGTTGATGGACGAATTGATAGGCATGTTGGCCGAGGATGCCGAAGCTCTTGGAACGCTGCCTGAGATTGCTCGTCTGCGCCAGATTGCCAATACCGGCACCTCCGCGACCCGCCAGCGCCGGGTCCATGCTGAAGCCATTTCCAGAGACGAAGATGGCGGTCAGGCAGTCGTTAGACACCTGATCGAAGAATTCCACGCAGACCTCTAGTCTGTCGACAAGCCAAGTCAGGCCGCATCAAACAGCAATGGCTCTTTCTGTCGTTGAAAAACTTCTGTAAGAATTCAGAAATAAACAGTCGTTCAATTCATCGCGCGCAAGGGAGACAGGCCATGGATTTCGCACTGACCGAGGAACAGACAGCCATTTTTGACATGGCCCACGCCTTTGGGCAGGAAAACATCGCCCCCTTTGCCCGTCAATGGGAGGCCGAGGGCACGATCCCAAAAGAGCTGTGGCCACAGGTTGGCGAACTTGGGTTTGGCGGCCTTTATGTCTCGGAAGAAAGTGGCGGCTCGGGTCTGACCCGGCTCGACGCGACGCTAGTCTTCGAAGCCCTGTCGATGGCCTGCCCCTCGGTCGCGGCCTTTCTATCGATCCACAATATGTGCGCCAAGATGCTTGACAGCTTCGCCAGCGACGAGCTGAAGGCGCGCATCATGCCGGATGTGTTGAGCCTCAACACCGTGCTCAGCTATTGCCTGACCGAACCCGGCTCGGGGTCGGATGCGGCAGCCCTGAAGACCCGTGCCGAACGCACCAACGAAGGTTACACGCTCAACGGCACCAAGGCGTTCATCTCGGGTGGCGGATACTCCGACGCCTATGTCTGCATGGTGCGCACCGGTGAAGACGGTCCCAGGGGGATTTCAACCGTTTATGTCGAGGATGGCACCCCCGGCCTCAGCTTTGGCGCGCTGGAACAAAAGATGGGCTGGAAAAGCCAGCCGACAGCGCAGGTCCAGTTTGACGATTGCAAGATTCCCTCCGGTAATCTGGTGGGAACCGAAGGCGATGGTTTCAAATACGCGATGATGGGCCTGGATGGCGGGCGCCTGAACATCTCGTCCTGCTCACTTGGGGCCGCGCAGACTGCGATCAACATGACCCTTCAGTACATGTCCGAGCGCAAGGCTTTCGGCAAATCCATCGATCAGTTCCAGGCGCTGCAATTCCGGCTGGCGGATATGGAGATCGAGCTGCAGGCGGCACGCACCTTTCTGCGCCAGGCCGCATGGAAACTGGATCAGGGCACGCCGGATGCCACGAAATTCTGTGCGATGGCCAAGAAGTTTGTAACCGAGACCGGATCGAAAGTCGTGGATCAATGCCTGCAGTTGCACGGCGGATACGGTTATCTTGCTGATTACGGGATTGAAAAACTTGTCCGTGACCTGCGCGTGCATCAGATCCTCGAGGGAACGAACGAGATCATGCGCGTCATTGTGGCCCGACACATGCTTGCCAACCGCTGAGGGATTCCATGGCTGACATCGACATCCGAGTGACCGGACGAGCCGGCCGGATCACCCTGACCCGTCCGCATGCGTTGAATGCGATGAGTTATGAGATGTGCATGGCAATCGATACCGCCCTGCGCAATTGGCGCGAGGATGATGATGTCGATCTGGTGATCCTGGATGCCGAAGGCCAAAAGGCTTTTTGCGCCGGTGGTGATATTGCCGAGCTTTATGAAACCGGGATCAAGGGCGATTTCGGCTATGGCCGCACGTTCTGGCGTGACGAATACCGCATGAACGCGATGATTTTCGAGTACCCCAAGCCGGTCGTGAGCTTCATGCAGGGCTTTACCATGGGCGGCGGTGTCGGCATCGGGTGTCATGGCACCCACCGGGTTGTTGGCGAAAGCTCCAAAATCGCCATGCCGGAATGCGGCATTGGCCTGATCCCCGATGTGGGTGGGACGCTGATGCTTTCACTGGCGCCGGGCCGGGTGGGTGAATATCTGGGGTTGACCGCCGGGCGCATGGGGCCGGACGACGCCATTTTTGCGGGCTTCGCAGACCACTATATCCCGCAGGAAAAGTGGGGCGGCCTGATCGAAATGCTCGAAGCCTCGGGCGATGCCGAACACGTCGCAACCCATTCAGAACCCGCGCCCGAAGGTACCCTGCGCCCAGCTCAGACGGACATCGACCGCCACTTTGGCGGCGAGTCATTGGGCGATATCCTGACATCCCTGCGGACCGAAGATACCGATTTTGCCAAAGGCACGCTCAAGGCGCTTGGACGCAACTGTCCGATTTCCATGGCATGCACGGTTGAAATGCTCCATCGGCTTCGCGGCCCGTCCCTGACGATCCGCAAAGCGTTGGAGATGGAATACCGGTTCACCTATCGGTCGGCGGAACACGGCGATTTCCTTGAAGGTATCCGTGCACAGATCATCGACAAGGATCGCAATCCCAAGTGGCAATATGCCGACATGAACGTTCCCGCCGTGGCCGTTTCCAAAATGCTGCAACCACTTGGCGCAGACGCACTGACATTCAAGGAGGAATGAAAGATGAAAATCGGGTTCATTGGTCTGGGCAACATGGGCGCGCCGATGGCCGCCAATCTGGCCAAGGCCGGGCACGAGGTTGTTGGCTTTGATATGGCCGACGTGTCGATCGACGGTGTCCGGATGACCGACAGTGCGGCAATGGCTGCAACGGATGCCGAAGTGGTCATCACGATGCTCCCCAACGGTCAGATCCTGCGATCGGTGGCTGGTGAGGTGATCCCCGCCATGTCCAGGGGCGCGGCGCTGGTCGACTGTTCCACCGTGGACGTGGACAGTGCCCGCGCGGTGGCCGAACAGGCAAACGCGGCAGGGTTGCTGTCGGTCGACGCCCCTGTTTCGGGCGGCATCGGCGGCGCGGCAGCCGGGACGCTCACATTCATGGCTGGAGGCTCGGCCGAAGCGTTTGCCAAAGCCGCACCGCTGTTTGAGATCATGGGGCAAAAAGCCGTACATTGTGGCGAAGCCGGAGTCGGACAGGCGGCCAAGATCTGTAACAACATGATCCTCGGCGTCACCATGATCGCCACATGCGAAGCCTTTGCGCTGGCCGACAAGCTGGGCCTGGACCGGCAAAAGATGTTCGACGTGGTTTCAACTTCTTCCGGCTACAGCTGGACCATGAACGCCTATTGTCCCGCTCCGGGCGTCGGTCCGCAAAGCCCTGCGGACAATGACTACAAGCCGGGTTTTGCAGCTGAACTGATGCTCAAAGACCTGCGTCTCAGCCAGCAAGCCGCCGAAAGCGCCGATGCGGATACTCCAATGGGCAAGGCCGCCACCGCGCTTTATGAAGCTTTTGTCGAAAACGAAGATGGCAAGGGCATGGATTTCAGCGCCATGCTACCCCGGTTCGAAAAGCGGAGTCGTGACTGACGGCAGGTTTTCGCCCAGTGGTTTGAAAAGCGGGCGCAATTCCCCATCTGATGAGGTAACGCTAGTTCAACAGCCTCAGCGTTACCGCATAGGAGCATGATCGATGAAAATGCTAGCCTTTACCGCCGCGATTCTTGCGCTGGCCCTTAGCCCGGCAGTTGCTATGGCTGGCAATGGGAACGGCAAAGGAAAAGGCAAGGGAAACAACAACAACAACAACAACCGTGTGAAGATTGAGCGCGTATCGCCAGACTATGGCCGCGATGATCGCCGGTACTACGGTTCTGGCGGTCATTGCCCACCTGGCCTTGCCAAAAAGGCGGTGCCTTGTGTTCCGCCCGGTCAGGTCAAGAATCGCTACTACACCGGGGACTACATCTATCGCGACTACATCCGGATCGACGATCCCTATCGCTATGGTCTGAGGCGCGATGGTTATTATGTCCGCGCTGGCGACTACGTCTACAGCGTCGACCGTGATACCCATAAGGTGTTGAACCTGATCGGCGCGGTTGCCGATATCCTGAACTGACTTCAGCGATACGGGTTCTTTGGCGAGCGGTCCTGTGACAGGCTGTCTTGCCTGCTTTGCACCAAATCTCCGATTGCATCCGCCAAATGGATGCGGTCGATGTTGTAGTCGCCTCTTTCGACCCGCAACCGGTGTGCCCGGATCAGAACATCTGCGTGAGTACAGCCTGTCGGCGGATCGAACCGATAGCTTGCCAGTTCGATCAGCAATCCCAGCGGGTCCTTGAAATAGATCGAATCCATGAACCCCCGATCCTTGGGGCCGGAATGGCCGATCCCCCGTTCCTCAAGCCGCTCGACGGCCTGCCAGAACGTCGCTTGAGACACATTGAAGGCCAGATGGTGCACGCAGCCCGGATCGGTCGGTGTACGTTCGCGACTGCCTTGTCGATTTTCATTGGTGAATACCGTGATCAGCCGCCCGTCACCGGGGTCGAAATACAGATGACCTTCGTCCGGATTATCAAGGTTGGGCTGGTCGAACACAAAGGGCATGCCCAGCACGCCCTCCCAAAAATCAAGGCTGGTTTGCCGGTCCGCTCCGGTTAACGTGATGTGATGCACCCCTTGGGTCTGCAACTTGCGCATCTTCTCTCCTCCCTTGTTACAAAGAGGGTGCCACAGTCTGGCACGCGTTGCAGCCCGGAAATGATTTGGTCGATGCCCTACTCGGCCGCAACCCGTTCGGGATTCAACATCGGCTTCAGATACCGCCCGGTATGGCTGCGTTCGCATTCGGCCACGTCCTCTGGGGTGCCTTCGGCAACGATCCGTCCACCGCCGTCACCGCCTTCGGGGCCGATATCGATGATGTGGTCGGCGGTTTTCACCACGTCCAGATTGTGCTCGATCACCACGACAGTATTGCCCTGTTCGACCAATTCATGCAAAACTTCCAACAGCTTGCGCACGTCTTCAAAATGCAGACCTGTGGTGGGTTCATCCAGAATATAAAGAGTGCGACCTGTCGAACGCTTGCTGAGTTCCTTTGACAGCTTCACCCGTTGCGCCTCACCGCCGGAAAGCGTTGTGGCCTGCTGACCGACCTTGATATAGCCCAGCCCCACCCGCGCCAAAGCATCCATCTTTTCGCGGATCGACGGCACCGCCTTGAAAAACTCCTGCGCATCCTCGACCGTCATGTCCAGCACATCTGCGATGGATTTGCCCTTGAACTTGATTTCAAGCGTTTCGCGGTTGTAGCGTGCGCCCTTGCAGGTTTCGCAGGTGACATAGACATCGGGCAGAAAGTGCATTTCGATCTTGATGACACCGTCACCCTGACAGGCCTCGCACCGCCCGCCCTTGACGTTAAAGCTGAACCGACCGGGCTTGTAGCCGCGCGCCTTGGCCTCGGGCAGACCGGCAAACCAATCGCGGATCGGGGTGAACGCCCCCGTGTATGTCGCCGGGTTCGACCGCGGTGTGCGCCCGATGGGGCGCTGGTCGATGTCGATGACTTTATCCAGAAACTCAAGCCCCTTGATCGTTTCGCATGGCGCTGGGGTTTGCCGCGCGCCATTCAACCTCATCGAGGCGGTCTTGAACAGCGTTTCAATGGTCAACGTTGACTTGCCCCCACCCGAAACGCCGGTCACACAGACGAATTTGCCGAGTGGGAAAACGGCGGTCACCTCCTTGAGGTTATTTCCGGTGGCCTTTACCACAGTGACCTTCTTGCCGTTGCCGACGCGACGATCCGCCGGAATCGCGATCTCGCGCATGCCGGACAGGTATTGGCCGGTGATCGAAGCAGCGTCCGCCGCGATGTGTTCGGGCGTTCCATGGCTGACCACTTGCCCGCCATGCACCCCAGCGCCTGGGCCGATGTCGAAAACGTAGTCCGCCTCGCGGATCGCTTCTTCGTCATGTTCGACCACAATCACCGTATTGCCCTGATCGCGCAGGTTCTTGAGCGTGCCCAGAAGCCGGTCGTTGTCGCGCTGGTGCAGACCAATCGACGGTTCATCCAGCACATAAAGCACCCCGGTCAGACCCGAACCGATCTGGCTGGCCAGACGGATGCGCTGGCTCTCGCCGCCCGACAAGGTCCCACTTGAACGCGACAACGTAAGATATTCCAATCCCACATTGTTCAGGAACCCCAATCGTTCGCGGATTTCCTTGAGAATGGCGCGCGCGATTTCGTTCTTCTGCATGCTCAGATGGTTCGGCGCGTCCTCGATCCAGGCCAAAGCTTCGCGGATCGACATCTGCACCACGTTACCCACATGCTGGCCCGCGATTTTCACCGCCAGCGCTTCTTCGCGCAGGCGATGGCCACGACATGTTCCGCAGGGTCGGTTGTTTTGATAGCGCTCAAATTCCTCGCGAATCCAATTCGAATCCGTCTCGCGATAGCGGCGCTCCATATTCGGGATTACGCCCTCAAAGGTGCGGGTGACTTGATAAACCCGCCCACCCTCGTCGTAGCGGAAGGGAATTTCTTCGTCGCCAGAGCCATACAGGAACACTTGCTGCACCTTCTCGGGCAGATCCTTCCAAGGGGTGTTCTTGTCAAACTCGTAGTGGCGCGCAATGGCCTCGATTGTCTGCAGGAAATAAGGCGACTTGCCCTTTCGCCAAGGCGCCAGCGCCCCGTCGTAGACCTTGAGCGTCTGGTCGGGCACCACGAGGCGTTCGTCAAAAAACAGCTCGACCCCCAGACCGTCGCAATCCGGGCAAGCCCCGAATGGCGCGTTGAATGAAAACAGGCGCGGTTCGATCTCAGGGATGGTGAAACCACTGACAGGGCAGGCAAAATTCTCGGAAAACGTGATCCGCTCCGGATCACCGTCGCGCGGTGCGGTCTCCAGAATGGCGATGCCATCGGCCAGATCAAGCGCGGTTCGCAGGCTGTCGGCCAGACGAGTCTCCATCCCTTCACGGACCACCAGACGATCCACCACCACATCGATATCGTGGCGGAATTTCTTGTCCAGCACCGGAGGCTCGTCCAACTCATAGAACTGACCATCGACCTTGACCCGCTGGAAACCCTGCTTGCGCAGCTCCAGAAACTCCTTTTTGTACTCGCCCTTCCGGTCGCGCACGATCGGCGCAAGCAAATAGCCGCGCGTGCCCTCCTCCATCGCCATAATCCGATCAACCATGTCCTGCACCTGCTGCGCCTCAATGGGCAGGCCGGTGGCCGGGCTGAAGGGAGTGCCTGCGCGGGCAAACAGCAGACGTAGATAATCGTAGATCTCGGTTACCGTGCCAACGGTCGAGCGCGGGTTTTTCGAGGTCGTCTTCTGTTCGATCGAAATCGCGGGGGACAGGCCGCTGATGTGATCCACATCCGGCTTTTCCATCATATCGAGGAACTGGCGCGCGTAGGCCGACAGGCTTTCGACATAGCGCCGCTGCCCTTCGGCATAAATTGTATCGAAGGCCAGCGAGGACTTGCCCGAACCCGACAGCCCAGTGATCACTACCAACTGGTCGCGCGGAATATCCACGTCGATTCCCTTGAGATTGTGCTCACGCGCGCCACGCACTTCGATATTCTTCAGTTCCGCCATGACCTACCTCGGCAACAATTCCTAATAGATAGTTGAGACAGCCTGAGTCTCCAACCAAAAAATAAGAACATACAAAGAACATTCATACAGTACCATGGATAGACCAACTGGGGCTCTGCCCCAGACCCCGGGATATTTGAGGCCAGATGAAGTAACGGATCCTTAACCCGTTTTCGGCAGAGTGACCCCGCGGTGCAGGCGGGGACGCCGATGACCGCGCCAGGTGAAGCGCCCCGACCGGTTCGGGGCGCGGATCCCGTGTTCATCTGGCCTCAAATATCCCCGCCGGAGGCACTGGCTTTCGCCAGAAAGCCCAACAAAAAAAGCCGCGCCAGAGGCGCGACCTTTTGAGAATCCAATTGTTTTTCGGGATCACATGTGGATCACCCGCCCGTAAGCGTCCAGCACGCTTTCATGCATCATTTCGCTGAGCGTGGGATGCGGGAAGACGGTGTTCATCAAATCTTCTTCCGTGGTCTCCAATTGGCGGCCCACCACATAACCTTGTATCATTTCAGTGACCTCGGCACCGATCATGTGTGCACCCAGCAATTCGCCGGTCTTGGCGTCGAACACGGTTTTGACCAGCCCTTCGGGTTCTCCCAGCGCAATCGCCTTGCCGTTACCAATGAAGGGAAAACGGCCCACCTTGACTTCATACCCCAGTTCCTTGGCCTTGGCTTCGGAATACCCCACTGATGCCACCTGCGGGTGGCAATAGGTGCAGCCTGCAATGCTTTCAGGTTTGACCGGGTGCGCGTGCTTGCCCGCGATCAGGTCCGCCACCATGACACCCTCGTGGCTTGCCTTGTGCGCCAACCACGGCGCACCCGCAATATCGCCGATGGCATAAAGCCCCTCGACCCCGGTACGGCAGAATTCATCCGTCACCACATGGGTGCGATCGATCTTGACCCCCAGGGCTTCGAGCCCGAGGCTTTCCACGTTGCCAACAATACCCACGGCGGAAATCACCGTGTCGAACTCGTGCTTTTCGATCTTGCCCTTGACCTCGATATGGGCGGTGACCTTTCCCTTGCCGCGATCAAGTTGCTTGACCATCGCCTTTTCCATGATGGTCATGCCCTGTTTGGTAAAGGCTTTCTTGGCAAAAGCGCTGATTTCGGCATCTTCGACAGGCAAGACACGATCCAGAACTTCGACCACGGTCGTATCTGCGCCCAGAGTATTGTAAAAGCTCGCGAATTCGATGCCGATCGCGCCCGAACCGATGACCAGAAGCTTCTTGGGCATGCGCGGTGGCTGCAGCGCGTGCTTGTAGGTCCAGACCAGATCGCCATCTGCCTCCAGTCCCGGCAATTCCCGGGCGCGTGCACCGGTAGCAAGGATGATGTTATTTGCGGTCAGTTCCTCGGTGCCCTTGTCGGTCTTGACGCTGACCTTGCCCTTGGCGGGGATCGTCGCCTCCCCCATTACAACGGTGACTTTGTTTTTTCTCAACAGGTGGCCGATACCACCCGACAACTGCGCCGCCACCCCGCGCGAACGTTTGACCACCGCATCCAGATCGTAACCGATATTTTCAGCCTTCAACCCGAAATCCTTGGCCCGCTCCATCAAGTGGAACACTTCCGAAGAGCGCAACAGAGCTTTGGTCGGAATGCACCCCCAATTCAAACAGATGCCGCCCAAATGTTCACGTTCGACAACAGCGGTTTTCAGGCCCAGCTGCGCTCCACGAATGGCGGCGACATAGCCGCCGGGGCCTGCGCCGATTACGATCAGATCAAAGGATTGTGCAGCCATGTTTCCCTCTCGGCGCCGGTCGTTTCAAAACTAGTTTACCATTAAACTAATTTTCCAAGCACATCAACAACACTTCCCCGCGACAAATGCGACGCGAGGTCAAACAGTATGTGACAAGCGGTTTCCAGCCTATACGCGACCACACCGTTTGGCTAGAAAAGAAGGCGTACTGATTGGCATAGCACAATTTCACATCCGGGTTCAGAGGGATCAGATATGGCCAGGACACTCAAAGACTTGCTTCTCGCGATGCTCAACGCGACATTGATCCTTTTGGCGTTGTGCCTGTTTCTGGGATGGAAACTGCTGTCGACCCTCGACGGTTTCAAGGAAGATTTCGCCCAAAGGCTCGAGCTGCTACAGCCGCTGCGCACGCAGACACAAGACATCACGGGCGAGCTGAAGGGACTTAGAAATGATCTGAAGGAGCTTGGTGAGAATAACGGGGAGATTTCGCCAGCCGTGGCCCAGAGAATTCTGGGAGTGCTGGCCCGAACAAATGCGATTGAGCAGAGGCTTGAAAAAACTCAGTCTCAATTGGCGGATCTGGCGGATGCCCCAGAGAAACTGATCGATCACGCCATCGACGCGTCCGCTGCGGCCATAGCCAACAGCATAAACGACATCAGAAGTTGCACCCCAGCGTCTTAGATCGCGGCTTGCAGTTCCCGCACGGTCTGACCGTATCCACCACTGCTGACATAATCAGCTTCCTGCGGTGTCATCTCGCGATGGAGAGCTTCGTTGCGATACGGAAAACGCCCGAACTTGCGGATGATCTCGCGATGCGCTTGTGCGTGCAACAGATTGCCGGCACCTGATTGCGGCATACGCTGATGCAGCAGACGAACGCAGCGTTCCTGATCGCACAGGTTTTCCGAATGCATCAACGGCATATAGAAAAACTGCCGTGCCGGCTCATCGATCCTCAGATCCCAGCCCCTGTCGATCGCGCATTTCGCGGCGGACAGAGCCGCGCGGTCTGATGCGAACGCGCGCCCCTCGCCCCGGAACATGTTCCTCGGAAATTGATCCATCAGGATGATGTATGCCAACGTCCCGCTTGGATAGGTCAGCCACAGCGCAAACTTGCCCTGACATGCACCATTCCAGCTTTCGAGAAACTTGTCGCGAACAAGCGCGTCCAGCGCTTCATCCTGCTTGTACCACCCTTCGGGCCCAACTTCATCTAACCAAAAACTCAATACTTCTTCAGGACTTACCATTGCCCTTGCTCCACTAATGTTCCCCCCCAGGGGCACTACTTGTATTAAAATGACTTTTACCAACTTGTTACAATAAAATATTGCAACATTCGCGACACATTTCCAACCACTAAGCTACATCCTGTGCGTCGCGCTCTTCCTGCCCGGCTTCGATCGCAACCTCTTGTGCAACCTCCAGCACGACGGGCGATGCTGTCGGATAGAGCGTGGTCATCGCGCTTGTCTCGTCTATCGGGGTCGAGGCACGCTGCGTCATCCGGTAAAGAGCGTAAAGTGTCATCACGAACAGAAGTCCCGAGAAAAACAGAAAAAAACCGGACGGACCAAAAACACTGTCCCCCATCATCCACCCAACGATCACTGGGCCGGCAATTGCGCCGAGACCGTTGATAAAGACCAACCCACCCGAGGCGGCGGCCATGTCTTCGTGCTCAAGATAGTCGTTCGTATAAGCGATGAGCAGGGAATACAGCGGGTTGGTCATGCCCCCGATCACGAATGCCGCAGTAAGAAGAACATGGAAACTGTTGCCGAAAATCATCGCAATTAGTGCGGTTCCACCGCCAACGGCGGCGGCCAGCATGATCAGAACGCGCCGATCCATGCGATCCGAGAACCACCCCAGCGGATACTGCAATACCACTGCTCCTACATAGAAAGCCGCAACAAAGGTCGAGATTTCCACAAGGCTCAAGCCTGCCCGCGCGCCATAAACCGCAGACATGCCGAACTGAGCGGAAAAGACACCGCCTAACAGGAACATCCCTACACATCCCAGCGGCGAGATGTTCATCAACTGTTTCAGCGTCATCGGTTTTGTGGTGTCGAACGCAGGTGTCGGCGAGATCGACAGAAGAATCGGACCGAACGAAATCGACACCAGGATCGACGCGATGACAAAGGTCTCATACCCCGCAGGATCGCCAAGCAAAAGCAGGCCCTGGGCGGTAATGATCCCGGCCATCTGTACGATCATGTACAGCGACAGTGCCTGCCCACGGTTTTCATTACTTGCCGCGTTGTTCAGCCAGCTTTCAGCGGTGACATAGACCCCGGAAAAGCAAAACCCGATGATCACGCGACCAAGCGACCATGCGACCGTGTTGGCCAGCATGGGATACATGATCATCACGGCAGAAATGAACGAGGCCAGCGCCGCAAACACACGTACATGGCCAACCCGACGGATCATCTCGGGCGCGAGCCGCGACCCACCAAGAAAGCCCAGGAAATAGGCGGACATGACAAAGGACATCTCAAGGGTCGTAAACCCCTCGATCTCGCCCCGAACGCCCAGCAATGTACCTTGCAGACCATTGCCAACCATCAAAAGGCCCATGCCCAGCAAAAGCGCCCACGCGCTGGAAAGTACCTGAATCATCGGAGCCTCTGTCTATTTCTGCCGCGTTTCGCGTTAGTGTCCACGCAGATATCATTTGTAGGCGCTTTTCGACAACATTTGCCGAAATTGCGCTTTGGAACACGCCATTCAGGGGAACAAAAGCGACGCATCCCCGTAGGAAAAGAACCGGTATTTCGTTTCGATTGCGTGGGCGTAAACACGCTGCATTCGATCACGCCCCATCAGGGCTGAAACCAACATCAGCAAAGTCGATTTGGGCAGGTGAAAATTGGTCATCAGGGCATCTGCGACGTGAAATTCGAATCCAGGGTAGATGAAGATGTCCGTCTCACCTTCCCAGGGTTCGATTTCTCCGCCTCGCGCGGCACTTTCGATGAGTCGCAGCGCGGTTGTGCCAACCGGAATGACCCGACCGCCCGCCGCCTTGGTGGCCCGGATCTCGTCGACCGCCTGCGCACTGACCCGCCCCCATTCCGCGTGCATCCTGTGGGTGGTCACATCCTCGACTTTCACCGGCAAAAAGGTTCCGGCCCCCACATGCAAAGTGACATGAGTGAACGCTATCCCCTTGTCACTTAGCGCCTGCATCAGCGCATCGTCGAAATGCAGCGAGGCTGTCGGGGCCGCCACCGCTCCGGAATGCCGGGCCCAGATGGTTTGGTAGTCCGTCTTGTCCTGCTCGTCTGCGGGCCGTTTCGCGGCGATATAGGGCGGCAAGGGCATTGCACCCGCCTCTTCCAACGCGCAGTCAAAGTTTTCTCCCGCGAGGTTGAAGCGCAAAAAAGCCTGCCCCTCGTCTACTCGCTCCAGAATGGCGCTGAGCCTGTCGGAAAAGACTATCTCCTCACCGAGTTTCACTTTCTTCAGTGGCTTAATCAGCGCTGCCCATGTGCCCTCGGCCTGAGGGTCGAGCAACGTCGCCTCTATCGCGGCCGAAACCGGGCCTTGCGAGCTTTGCCTGTGCCGACGCCCGCTGAGCCGAGCCGGGATAACCCGCGTGTCATTCAGCACCAACCGGTCTCCCGGTCGCAACCAGTCCGGCAGATGAATGGCTGTGGAATCCGTGATCCGATCGGCCTCTGCCACCAGCAAACGCGCAGAAGAACGCGGGCTGGCAGGGCGGGTGGCGATCAGGTCTTCGGGCAGGTGGAAATCAAAGTCGCTCAGTTTCATGCGCGCGCTTTATCTTGCCCAAAAGGATTCGACCATCACCCACTTCATCGATCGCTGCCTTGCAAGCGTTTCGTTGGCTTCTCTGCCGCCTCGTTCTCGGGGGTCAGCAGTTCACTCGCGTCATCCGGCAAGGCTGGTGGCGGTGTGCGCAAAAGGTTTCGCAAAAAGACAGGAGCCAGTCCGGACAAGGGATTTACGCCCACTTTCGGATCGGATAGCGGGCCGCTCAGTGTATAGTTGAATGCGAACACACCCTCGCCCTTGCGGGTCAGAACACTGCCGATCGCATTCAGCAGGTAAACCGGCGTCACTGCCCCCTGCAAATCCAGCCAGCGGCGCTCTGTATCCACCTTTCCGTCAAATGAAAGCCCGATGGACGGGCCAACCGCACTACCGCTCAGCACCGTGACCTCGGACGGTGAAATCCGCATCTGACTGTCGATGCCAGTGAAATATATTCCCTGCCCCGTCATTTCATCCAAGAGACCAACCAGGCTGATTGCATTAAGCAAAGCCGCCATAGCCGGGGCGTCCTTGACCCGGGTATCTGTAATTCTCAGTACGGCATCATAGTGTCCAGAGGCCTGAACCGGTTCGAGAGTAAGGCGAAAGTTGCCCCCATGCGCCTGCGTCAGAATTTCCGAAGACCGCATGACCCCGCCGGCATCCGCCGACTGCAGAATGATACTGCTGCGATCTGCGCGGGGCACCAATTGCCCCGAAACCGATGTTCCGCCATTGACTTGCGCTGTGAAAGTTCCGCCAAGCCCTCCAGACGTGCTGAAGCCGCCCTGAAACCCAGTCAAGGCAATCGTGTCGGTAATCTGCAACCTGTCGAGCCGTACTTCCAGATCCGGGCCACTACCGCCCACAGCGGCCCTTCCACCAGTACCACCAGAGCCGAAAGTGGCGGTTCTCATATCCATTCGACCTCCAAGAATGCGAATGTCGGGCGCCTGATTTCCTCGGCTCACCAACTCCACAGGGATCGACAACCAGTCGTCTATTTCAAAGGAAGAAAGCCGCACGCGATCCATCTGAGACTGATTGGTGAACGATATGGTTCCGGTCGTCTGCAACCCCGCCGCATCGACTGTTAATTCGTCCACGTTCATCCGCGCACCCAAGACAGCTTTCATGGAAAGCGCCCCGGAAGTGTTCGGAGCCTTGCGCCAGCCCAGTTCCGGAATTGCAAGCCCAACCCCGACCAGATCAGACTGTGCTGTCAGTCTCGGAGCTTCACCACCTCCCAGGTCAACGGTCACCTCCGCGTTGCCTTTGCCAGTTAACATCCCATCCGGAAGCCCCGCCTTGATCTCGGCCATCAACCGTGGCGACAACTCGATCTGGCCCACCAACTGGCTTTGTTCCGGCGTGGAACCGCCAATGGGCTGTGTCCAGCGACCCCGCATCGGAACCGACCCGAAATACCCCTCCCCCGAGATCGAGACTTGCGTCTGATCCCCAGCAAGGTCGAGACGGTCAGCGCGCACCTTGATACCGGGAACAAGCTTGTCGCTGCTCACATTACCCAGATCACCGGTATAGTGAAATTCCATATCCTCCAGCTCGACCCCGTCCCGCAAAGGCAGGGCCAGCGTTCCCTCAAAATCCACCAGACCTTGCGCCAGATCCACAGGCAGGCCGGCTTTGGTCATGACTTCCAATGGTGGAAGGTCCAACAATGAAAGCGCCGCCGTGGCGCTGCCGTGCGCGCGGATTCGAGCAATACCTGGCGCAGCTTTCTTGATGCCGATGTCCGGAATGATAAAGGACGTACCTGCCGCATCGATCGCACCGCCCTGATCCGGAACCACCCGCCCCCGCTGGGCGGTAACCGTAAACCTGCGCCCCACCAAACTGGCCTGCCCCTGGGCATCGACGATAGGCGGAAGGGTCTTGGCAAATTTGATCGTGGCGTCCTTGTAGTCGAAATCGGCATAAAGCTCCGGGGGCGATCCGGGCTTTAGCCTGACGGCAAGATCGAGATCTTCCAACCGCCCATCCAACAGGTTTTCCGACACCCATTCGCGAGGCTTGATAGCGGCTTTTTCCGGCCAGTATTGCAACAATTGTGCGGGCGTCAGATGATCCAGTTGCGCATCCAGATCCACGCCCCATCCATTCGGCAATCCTTTCAGGTTCCCGAAGGCTTGCAAACGGCGGTCCTTGTCCTCGACAACCAGTTGCCCGATCCGCAATTCGAAAGGCGCAAGTTTCAATTGAAAATCGATCGCCGCGCCTGACAATTCCAGTGCTTCGGCATATACTCCGGCCGGGTTGGCCTTGATCCCCGACGACCGGAACTGTGCGGTAAGGCTGTGCAGTTGGCCGGATTCCACACCCTCAAGATCCGCACGGCCGTCGATCATGGCAGACCCCCACGGCGAGGCAATGGAAATCTCGCTGAAATCCAGAAACTGCCGTTTGGGGTCATAAGAGAAATATGTCCGGGCGGTGTCGAATGGAATGGGACGCACTTCGGGATTGGGCTGCAGGACGCCCTTGGCGATCTGCAACGTCGCAAAGACCGGGTCCAATGTTCCGTCTGCCCCGACGCTGCCACGCAACGCGCCAGACAGCGGCGCGCGCAATACTTGCAGCCAGGCCAGGACCGGGCTTTGCACCGCAATGTCTTCGGCCGGCAGATCGGTGACGCTGACACCGAAACTTGCCTCGGGCGAACCCAGCTTGCTGGTATAGTTGAGCTCGACGGTACTTGCATAATCACGCCCGCCCAAAAGCGAAAAGCCGGTCGCGATGCGGATTTCATCGGCGCCGCGCGTGATCTGGATGCGCCCGCCGTCCATTGTCCACGATCTGTTCTGGCGAAGATCGCTGTAGTGCAGCGTAATCGCGTCCAATTCGAACGAGGTCAGCGCGGACAATGTCGGTGACAGAAACAGGGTGTCGGCTTCTTCGATCAGCTCCCTGATACTGGGCGCTCGTTCCACGGGGGCGCTGTTTTGACCAACGATCAAGGACAATTGGCCGCTCTTTTCGCGTTGCAGAACGATATTCGCTCCACTCATCATAATGCGTTTGGGGCGAATTTCCCCGCGCAACAACGGGCGCATCGCGAGGCTCGCACGCATGTCGGACAGTTGCGCGATTTGGTGCCCCTCACTGTCGCTCAGGGTCACATCCCGCAGCCTCAGACGCGGTCGCCAGCCCTCGTGAATGATGAAACTTACATCCCCGAACTTGATCTGCAGACCGCCGGTGACCTGTTCCAGACGTTGCTCGACGCGGTCCCGCAGCCATTGCGGCGCGTGCATTGTCTGTCCGACAACCATAAGCGCCGAGATCACGGCCAGAACGATCAGAACGAAGCTTCCACGCATTGCCCACACTGCGGCCTTGCGCCTGCGTGAACGGTGACGAGCGGGCTTGTTACTCCCGCCTTCCGGTTTTTCGGATTCGCCTTTGTGTATCTCGGCGTCTTTCAACTTGCCCGTCCCGGCCTAATATGTTGAGCAACATGCACTGATTTCCGCCGGAGAATACTCATGCCCGAAATATCCGATCCCGCTCCCGAATTCACCCTGCCCCGTGACGGCGGCGGAGAAGTCACGTTGTCAGCCCTGCGTGGCACTGCCGTGGTTCTGTTTTTCTACCCCCGTGATGATACTCCGGGCTGCACCAAGGAATCCATTGGATTTTCCGAGCTTTTGCAGGAGTTTGCCGATGCGGGCGCAAAAGTGTTCGGGATTTCCCGCGATAGCGTGGCCAAACATGACAAGTTTGTCGCCAAGCACAGCCTGACCACCCCGCTTTTATCTGATGAAGGATCGACCGTATGCGAGGATTATGGCGTCTGGGTGGAAAAGAACATGTACGGTAAAAAATCCATGGGCATCGAACGCTCGACATTTCTGATCGATCCGCAAGGGCAAATCGCGCAAATCTGGCGAAAGGTGAAGGTGCCCGGCCATGTCGAAGAAGTGCTGCAAGCTGTCCGCAACCTGACTTGAGCCAATCCTTGCGCATTGCGAATGGAGCAAAAAGACGTGCCCCTGACTCTGACTGAAATGGCAACCCAGGTTCTGACCACAGCGGATGGGCACGCCAAGACCGCCCTGTCGCAGAAACATGCTGCGGCGTGGTTCGCCTTTCGCGCCGGGAACGCTCCGGCAATCGATATCGGCACGGCGTCTCCTCCGCTGCATCCGGCCCGTCCTGATCGCCCGGAGCTTCTGTCGCCGCGAGATGTTCCCAAGCGGAGACCCGGATCCGAGGCTGGTCGGATCGCGCTTTTGCATGCCGTTGCGCATATCGAGCTTAACGCAGTGGACCTGCATTGGGATATCATTGCCCGCTTCGGGCACATCCCGATGCCAGTCGGATTTTATGACGACTGGGTAAAATGCGCCGCCGAGGAATCACGCCACTTTGAGCTGGTTTGCGAATGTCTGGACTCGATGGGCAGCCACTATGGCGCTTTGCCCGCACATGCCGGGATGTGGCGCGCGGCCGAGGACACGGCAGAAGATCTGATGGGGCGTCTGGCCGTGGTTCCGATGGTGCTCGAAGCCCGCGGTCTGGATGTAACCCCCGGAATGATTGACATTTTCCGCAAAGCCAGGGTGCAGAAAGCCATTGATGCGCTGGAAGTGATCTATGCCGAAGAGGTCGGCCATGTGGCCTATGGGTCAAAATGGTTCCATTTTCTTTGCGGGCGGCAAAACACCGATCCCAAAGAGGTGTTCCACCAGCTCGTGCGGCGCTATTTCCACGGGGCGCTAAAACCCCCTTTCAACGAAGAAAAACGCGCCGAGGCGGGGCTGCCACCCGATTTCTACTGGCCCTTGGCAGATGAACTGCCGCCCCCGGGAAAGACGATCGTCTAGACCTTTCGGACACCCGAGATCGGCAAGAACCCGCTCATCCCAAGCGTGTTTCTTCTTCGTTTTTCGACCGACTGGTTAACAAACTTGCCCCAATCGCCTCACCTCGCTATGCAAGCGCCCCAAGGGACGGTCGCATCCACTCTCGATCTGTTCCTTCACAGGGGATGAAAAGAGGAAAGGCGCGTGCGGACACGTCTGACGATCAGAATTCACGCTCTGCTTGAGAAACATTTTCCCGAGCGCAGAGTGTTCCTCAAATCGGACAACGATACGCGCTTCATCCGGTTGCGGCCGGAAACTCAGATCGTCGCATTTTCCGGCGT
The DNA here is from genome assembly GCF_059612585.1 of Ruegeria sp. YKSF57. NCBI lineage: Bacteria > Pseudomonadati > Pseudomonadota > Alphaproteobacteria > Rhodobacterales > Roseobacteraceae > Ruegeria > Ruegeria sp. YKSF57. The sequence goes on from NZ_JBXWQW010000028.1 coordinate 43,441, forward strand.
CACCCTGACGCTTGCCTGGACCATCGTGGCCACGGCCATCATCCTGATGGACAGCATCGGATCAGGCAATTTCCGAGAGCAGGCAAAAAGAGACCAGGCGACATACCAGGAAAGGCTCAACATCCTGTCACAAGAACGGGATATGCGCGCCGAAGAAGCCCTGGCAGCGCACCAACGGTTCAACGCGGCCCTCGAACAGGTTTCAGCAATGCAATCGGAACTGCTGAAATCCGAAAACCGGCGGCGCGAGTTGGAAACCGGGATCGAAGTGATCCAGACCACTTTGCGTGAAACCATGAAGCAGCGCGAAGTGGCCCGTTTGGCGCTGGCAAATCTCGAGCAGAATACAGGCGAAGACGCGGCCAGTGCAAAGCTGGCCGCGTCGGCCCCTGTTCAGATGGCGTTCATGTCCGAAGCTTTGTTGCGAACCGCGCAGGAGCGCGATCTGATTGAGGCCAACGCACAGTCGGCTTTGGATCAACGCGACGATCTGGAACTGGAAATTCAGCTTATGCGCGAACGCAGCGACCAGATTTTCCGTCAACTCGAAGAGGCAATGGCCATCTCGGTCGAACCGCTGGACAAGATGTTCCGGCAGGCGGGTATGCCCACTGACCGCATCCTCGAAGAGGTTCGACGCGGCTATAGCGGTATGGGCGGTCCGCTGACCCCTTTGTCGTTCAGCACGCGCGGTGAAGAACCGACCGCCGACGAGATTCGCGCCAACAATTTGCTAGAGCAGATGGACCAGCTCAATCTTTACCGCATCGCGGCCGAAAAGGCGCCTTTCGCCAGTCCGGTTCATTCCGCAGTTCGGTATACCAGCGGCTATGGCTATCGCCGGGATCCGAAATCCGGCGGTAAGCGCATGCATAACGGGTCGGATTTCGCAGGCTCACACGGCACCGATATCTTTGCCACCGCGGATGGCGTTGTCACTCATGCTGGCTGGCAATCAGGTTTTGGACGGCTTGTGAAGATCAAACACGCTTTCGGAATCGAGACACTTTACGCTCATAACACGTCTATCCGCGTCAAGGTCGGACAAAGGGTCTCGCGCGGGGATCATATAGCTGATATGGGTAGCACCGGACGGTCGACCGGCACACATCTGCACTATGAGGTGCGCGTGAACGGGAAACCCGTGAATCCAATGACTTACATCAAGGCTGCGAGAAATGTTTTCTAAGAGCAAAATCAACGAGCCGGCATCCAAGGCACCCGAAGCGGCCAAGCCCGCAACTCCATCGACCCCGCCAAGCCCGGCACCTGCAGAAACCAAGGCAAGCGCGCCCAAGCCAAAGCCGCCCGCATCGGTGCTGTCGTCGGATCTTCATATCACCGGCAACATCAAGACCACCGGCGACATTCAGGTCGAAGGCACGGTCGAAGGCGACATTCGCGCCCACCTGTTGACCATTGGCGAAACGGCCACAATCAAGGGTGAAGTCACGGCTGACGATGTCGTGGTCAATGGCCGCATCGTGGGCCGCGTCCGTGGACTGAAAGTGCGCCTGACCTCGACCGCACGGGTCGAAGGCGACATCATTCACAAGACAATCGCAATCGAAAGCGGTGCCCATTTCGAGGGCTCGGTGCAGCGTCAGGACGACCCGCTGAACCCCGGTCGTTCCGGCAACAAGGGCGCCGGCAATCCAGCCGCGGCAACAGCTGAAGTCAGCCAGTAATTCGGCTGAAATTACGACCTTTGAGCGCCTCGGGAAGCCCCGGGGCGTTTTTAGTTGAAAGACGGCTTCACGCTGCAAGCGGATTGCTGAACATTTTTCTTCCAATTGAAACAAATGCCTGCCTACTATCATGCATTCAACTTTGGGAGGAACGTTGGATGTCTTCAAAGCTTTTAGCGGAATTTTTCGGCACGTTCTGGCTGGTTCTGGGTGGGTGCGGCAGCGCAGTTCTTGCAGCAGGTGTCGCAGACGTTGGCATCGGCTGGCTGGGCGTGGCGCTGGCCTTTGGCCTGACCGTACTGACCATGGCCTTTGCCGTCGGCCATATCTCGGGTGGGCATTTCAACCCTGCCGTCAGCCTTGGTCTGATGATCGCGGGCCGGTTCGAGGCGAAAGACCTGATCCCCTACTGGATTGCCCAGGTCGTGGGTGCAATCGTTGCGGCGGTCGTTCTGTATGTGATTGTCTCTGGCGCGCCCGATTTCACCGGCGTCGGCGGATTTGCGTCAAATGGCTATGGCAGTGCTTCGCCCGGTGGATATTCGATGATGTCCGGATTTGTGACCGAGGTCGTGATGACCGCCTTTTTCCTGTTCATCATTCTAGGGGCAACGTCCAAGGGCGCCCCAGCCGGGTTTGCGCCGATCGCCATCGGTCTCGGCCTGACGCTGATTCATCTGGTTTCAATTCCCGTCACCAACACTTCGGTCAACCCGGCGCGGTCGACCGGTGTGGCGCTGTTTGCCGACGGACCAGCGCTGACCCAACTCTGGATGTTCTGGGTAGCTCCGCTAATCGGAGGCGCAATCGGCGGCCTGATCTGGAAAGCTGTCTCAACCGACGACTGAAAGATTGCGCGACACCTTACAAACGCCGCCTCATCGGGCGGCGTTTTTCATGAACGTCTCCGGCCCGCCCCTGGTATATGGGTCAGTTCCGTACGCCGAACTCTCGAACACATTTCCGATTCAGGTTCCCGCGTGATATCATGCCCGGGTTTCAGCATTGTATTTTGGAGGGGGAAATCATGATGACACCGGAATTGCGCGCCACCTATTCCCTGGCACGACAGACCCATTATTTCAGGATCATGCAAACGACCATATTCTCGTTCATTGCATTGGCGGCGATCATTCATTTCGGGCCTCAGGGCTTTTCGCCTGCGCTGGCCATGCTGGTGATCGTAACTACGGCTTATGGCATCCTCGCTGGCGGTACTGCGCTGGACGATATCATCAACCTGATCGCCGACCTCTCTCCGGACATGGCCGAGACGAATATGGGCAAGGGGATCAAATCCCGGAACATGCCGATGCTCAAAATGATTTCGGCCTTTCTTATCGGGCTGACCGGGCTGGCGGAACTTGTCGCGCTTGCGGCCTGAATACTGCGCGGTTCATCGCCCTAGCATCCATTGCCCGTTCGGCCAGAAAGCATGGAAGGCAAAGGCGAACATGACATCATGGGGCACATCACGTCCCTGCCCGTCGCGAACGCGGATCGATCCCACATCACGCCCATTGCGAATGAGGCCCGTATCCAGTGCCGAGGCCTGACCGGCCTTCCATGTTATGCGCACACCCGCCTCTTTCACGTCAGCCTCCTCGCTGAGCCGCTTCATGGGCCAGGCTAGATTTCCAACCCGCACGACGCGTTCCAGAGGGTGGATGCCATGCGGTGGCATCTCGCCGGAATACAGGAACGGTTTGCGCGACCCGTCATAGCCACGATAAGGATTGCGCCCATATGACCGGCTGTATTCCGGCTCGGCCATGACCAACCCATCCGGGTTGCGGGTGGAAAAGTCCTGCCAGCTTTCCATCCAGGATGGCAGGGTTTTCAGCCGGGTCCCGGTCAGTTGCCCCACGATCGCCTCACCCACCGCCTGTTGCCACCAGCTTTGGGTTTGCCGGTCATACATCACCATGTCCGAGAACCGCAGTTTGCCGCTGACACCAAAACTCAGCTCGCCACTTGCCGTCCTGCGATCAAAGGTAATCGCCGAGTTGCAAAGCGGACAATAGGTAACCGCGACCGGAACACTTCCGATCCGGTCATTCACGATCTCATGCCAGATCAGATAGCGGATCGGGTAGGCCCTAGGCCCTTGGCCGTCGATCTCGACCGTGATTACCGGCTCGCGGGAACTGATCCGGGTTTCCTCGCTGACGACCTTAAACGCAGGTTCGTCAATCGCCGGTATCCCGTCCTTGGGCGGGCCGCCTGACTGAATCTCGGACCAGTTTCGCACGCTTGTACGGTTGAAGTCGGTTTCGGGCCATTCAGTCCGCCAGAACTCGGGACTGGCCCACACTTGTGCGGCCAGGAAAACGGCGATTGCGATCGAAAGAACACGCATGCGGCTTGCTCCCGCCAGATGCTCAATACTGAGCGCGACACGTTCGCAAAGCCACCCCAGCGCACACAGACGTGATGCAATGTGCGAGAGCCCGGCGCAGAGGTTTTCCGCGCCGGGCGCGCCGTCACTCGCTGACGGTGACCTTTTTCATGACATCGGGCTGCCCGATCACAGCACCATTGGGGCCTTCGCCGCGCTTGATGGCATCGACCACATCCATGCCATCCGTGACTTTACCCACGACGGTGTACTGACCGTCCAGGAACGGGCCTGGTGCGAACATGATGAAGAACTGCGAATTGGCGCTGTTCGGATCCTGCGCCCGCGCCATGCCAACAATGCCCCGATCATAAGTGATGTCCGAAAACTCGGCCGCAAGGTCCGGCCGGTCCGACGCACCAGTGCCCGCGCGGCGCATGTCGCTGCCCAGTTTGCCATGCTGCACATCGCCGGTCTGCGCCATGAAACCCTCGATCACGCGGTGGAACACAACCCCGTCATATTGACCGTCTGCCGCCAGTGCCGCGATCTGTTCGACGTGCTTGGGAGCGACGTCCTCGAACAGATCAATGGTGATTGTGCCATTGGCCTCACCTTCGATCTCGATCTCAAGCCCGGTGGCCAGGGCCGGGCTGGCCAACAGGGCAAATACGGCTGTCAGTTTACGCATCGGCGGCCACCTTGACGCTGATCATGCGATCGGGGCTTGCGGGCGGCTCGCCACGCACGATTGCGTCCACATGCTCCATCCCGGCAACCACACGACCATAAACCGTGTATTGGCCGTTCAGGAAATGATTGTCCTTGAAGTTAATGAAAAACTGCGAATTGGCCGAATTCGGGTTGGCCGAACGCGCCGCGCCCAGCGTTCCGCGATCATGCGGCAGCTTGGAAAACTCAGCCGGCAAATCCGGCAGCGAGGACCCACCCGTTCCCGCCATACGGATGTTGAACCCGTCTTCCATATCGCCATGCTGAACGTCGCCTGTCTGGGCCATGAAGCCGTCGATTACCCGGTGAAAGCACACGTTGTCATATTCTCCGGCGCGCGCCAGCTCCTTCATCCGCCCGCTGTGTTGCGGGGCGACATCAGGCAGCAGTTCGATAACCACATTGCCGTTCTTCAACTCGATGATGATGGTGTTTTCGGGATCCTTGATCTCGGCCATTGGGCCCTCCTGTCGATGGATATTGCGCGAATACCTAAGCCCCACGCGCGCGAATGCCAAGTGATGCATTGACCTTGACGCGAAATGCAGGAAAAGAACCGCCCAAACCGGATGCAATCAGCGGAGCGGCAAAATGGGCTGGAAGACACTCGACGACATGAATCTGAGCGGCAAGCGCGTGCTGGTGCGGGTCGATATCAACGTACCGATCGTGGATGGCGTGGTGACCGACTCCACTCGCATCCGCCGCATCGCTCCGACCGTGCGCGACATCCTTGCCGCCGGTGGCCGTCCGATCCTGCTGGCCCATTTCGGTCGCCCCGGCGGCGAACGGCGCGAGAACCTGTCGCTGAAACAACTGGTCCCGACGCTGGAACGCGCCTTTGAAACCAAGGTCCGTTTCGCTGCCGATTGCATCGGCCCGGCTGCCGAGCTTGCCGCTGAATCCTTGCAACCGGGAGAGGTTCTGCTGTTGGAAAACACCCGGTTTCATGCCTCCGAAACCAAGAACGACCCGGACCTTGCCGCAGGTATGGCGCGGCTGGGCGACGTCTATTGCAACGACGCGTTTTCCGCGGCCCACCGCGCTCATTCCTCGACCGAGGCCATCGCCCGCCTGCTGCCCGCCTGTGCAGGCCGCCTTATGCAGGCAGAGTTGCAGGCACTGGAAAGTGCGCTTGGTGCTCCAAAACGCCCGGTCACGGCAGTTGTCGGCGGCGCCAAGGTGTCGACCAAGCTGGAATTGCTAGGCAACCTGATCGATAAGGTGGATTATCTGGTGATCGGTGGCGGCATGGCCAATACCTTCCTCGCCGCCAAGGGCCATCACGTCGGAAAATCTCTGGCCGAACGGATCATGAAAGACACCGCCGCTGAAATTCTTGCCAAGGCCGAGGCGTCTGGCTGCAAGATTGTCCTGCCCAGTGATATCGTCGTGGCCAAGAAGTTCGAATCCCACGCACCGCATGAAGTTCTTCCCGCCGATCAATGCCCCGAAGACGGGTTGATCCTGGATGCGGGACCCGACAGCGTCGCCACGATCATCGATATTTTCAACCAAAGTCAAACGGTGATCTGGAACGGCCCGCTGGGCGCTTTCGAATTGGAACCGTTTGACGCTGCAACCAACGCAGCGGCCCTGAAGGCGGCCGCCCTGACCCGTGCGGGCAAGCTGACGTCGGTTGCGGGGGGCGGTGACACTGTCGCGGCGCTGAACGCATCCGGGGCCGCCGGGGATTTCTCGTATATCTCCACCGCAGGCGGTGCGTTCCTTGAATGGATGGAAGGCAAAACCCTGCCCGGTGTCGCTGCGCTGGAACAGGATAACTGATCTTCGTTTGGCTTACCCTTTGGAATCAAATCGTGAATCTCAATGCATTTTTGGGATTCACAAGCCGAATCACCTGTGACATATTGAGTGCAGACGCTCGCAAAGGGCGCGTTTCCTGAGGCAGAAATCATACGGCAAAACAGAGTGTCCCGTTCCAGTCGACCCAGTTTAGGTACAGTTTTGTTCTTCGCGGTGGCCTTCGCGTTGGGTGTTTATTTCACCTTTGCGGCGGTACAAGGTGATTACGGGCTATTCCGACGGGTCGAAATTGCGGCGGAACGGGACGCCTTGTCACGCGATCTGACGATGCTTGAGGATCAGATTACCGAAATGGAAAACCTGACCCTGCGCTTGTCGGATACCTATCTTGACCTCGATCTGCTGGATCAGCAGGCGCGCTCGGTGCTGGGTTTGCTGCGCGCGGACGAAATCGTCATTCACTGAAATCGGTCTCCGCAGGAAAAAACCTCGAAAAACGCGCACGTGACCGTACTTTTGTCAAGAAATCGGCAGAACAAGACTTGACCGGACGCTGCGTCACATTTCCCCTCGCCAGGGGGAGAGAAATGCTTTATGAAATAGTTTAACGCTAAACTATCTTGCCGAAAGGGAGAGGTCGCCACGATGGCTGCGCGAAAAACCACAAAGAAATCAAATGTTTCAGCAGAAGAGCTCAAAACCTATTACCGCGAGATGCTGCTGATCCGCCGATTCGAGGAAAAGGCGGGTCAGCTTTATGGCATGGGTTTGATCGGCGGGTTCTGCCACCTTTACATCGGACAAGAGGCCGTTGTTGTCGGTCTCGAAGCCGCTGCCGAAGACGGCGACAAGCGGATCACCTCCTATCGCGACCACGGCCACATGCTGGCTTGCGGCATGGATCCGGGCGGCGTGATGGCCGAATTGACCGGGCGCGAGGGAGGTCTTTCCAAAGGCAAGGGCGGCTCGATGCACATGTTCTCGAAAGAGAAACATTTTTATGGTGGCCACGGCATCGTCGGTGCTCAAGTGCCGCTGGGCGCGGGCCTGGCATTTGCCGACAAATACAAAGGCAACGGTCGCGTGACCTTTACCTATTTTGGTGATGGCGCGGCAAACCAGGGTCAGGTTTACGAGACGTTCAACATGGCTGCCATCTGGAACCTGCCGGTGGTTTTCGTGATCGAGAACAACCAATACGCCATGGGTACGGCACAGTCCCGTTCGACCTCGACCAAGGACATCTTCCATCGCGGCGAGGCGTTTGGCATCCCCGGCGAAATCGTCAACGGCATGGATGTGCTGGCTGTCAAGGAAGCGGGCGAAAAGGCTGTCGCCCACTGCCGCGCCGGCAAGGGCCCCTATATTCTTGAGGTCAAAACCTACCGCTATCGCGGCCACTCGATGTCGGACCCGGCCAAATATCGCACCCGCGAAGAGGTTCAGAAGGTCCGTGAACAAAGCGACCCCATCGAACATGTGCGCGAACTGCTGCTGACCGGCAAGCACGCGACCGAGGACGACCTGAAGGCGATCGACAAGGAAATCAAGGAGATCGTAAATCAGGCCGCCGAGTTCTCGAAAGAAAGCCCCGAGCCGTCCGTGGACGAACTCTGGACCGACATTTACGCCTGAGAGGACGCATAAGACATGGCAACCGAAATTCTCATGCCCGCCCTTTCGCCCACGATGGAAGAGGGCACGCTGGCCAAATGGCTGGTCAAGGAAGGCGACACCGTATCCTCGGGCGATATCATGGCCGAAATCGAAACCGACAAGGCGACGATGGAATTCGAGGCGGTCGAAGAAGGCATCGTCGGCAAAATTCTGATTGAAGAAGGCACCGAAGGGGTCAAGGTCAACACCCCCATCGCAATTCTGGTTGAAGAAGGCGAAGATGCTTCCGCCCTTCCGTCGGCAGCCCCTGAAGCAGCCTCGGTTACCGAGGCCGCGCCAGCGGCAGCTCCTGCCCCCGCTCCTGCCGCATCGGCCCCGGCTGCGCCGGTCGTCGATCTGTCGCCAGACTGGCCCGCGAATACCTCGATGAAAGCCCAGACCGTTCGCGAAGCTCTACGTGACGCGATGGCCGAAGAAATGCGCGGCGACGAAGACGTCTATCTGATGGGCGAGGAAGTCGCCGAGTATCAGGGGGCCTATAAAATCTCGCAGGGTCTGCTGGACGAGTTTGGCTCCAAACGCGTGATCGATACCCCGATCACGGAACATGGGTTTGCCGGTATCGCAGTGGGTTCGGCCTTTGGCGGTCTGAAACCAATTGTCGAATTCATGACCTTCAACTTCGCCATGCAGGCGATTGACCAGATAATCAACTCTGCGGCCAAAACGCTCTATATGTCCGGCGGCCAGATGGGTTGCCCCATCGTGTTCCGGGGTCCCAACGGGGCCGCTGCCCGCGTGGCCGCGCAGCACAGCCAGGACTATGCCGCATGGTACATGCAAATCCCCGGCCTGAAGGTCGTCATGCCCTATTCGGCGGCTGATGCCAAAGGTCTGCTGAAATCGGCCATCCGCGACCCCAACCCGGTCGTGTTCCTGGAAAACGAAATCCTCTACGGCCGCTCTTTTGAGGTGCCGCAGGTGGATGACCTGACCATTCCGCTGGGCAAGGCCCGCATCTGGCGCGAAGGCTCGGACGTGACCATCGTCAGCTTTGGCATCGGCATGCAATACGCGCTGGAAGCCGCCGACAAGCTGGCCGAAGACGGCATCAGCGCCGAAGTGATCGACCTGCGCACCATCCGCCCGATGGACACTGGCGCCATCATCAACTCGGTGATGAAGACCAACCGTCTGGTGACAGTGGAAGAAGGCTGGCCGCAGGGATCCGTCGGCAGCTATATCAGCTCGGTCGTGATGCAGGAGGCGTTTGATTACCTCGACGCGCCGGTCATCAATTGCACCGGCAAGGACGTTCCGATGCCCTACGCCGCGAACCTCGAAAAGCTGGCCCTGATCACCACGGATGAGGTGATCGCCGCCGTCAAACAAGTGACCTACCGGTAAGGAGCGACAGACAGATGCCTACAGAAATTCTGATGCCCGCCCTGTCCCCGACGATGGAGGAAGGCACGCTTGCCAAATGGCTGGTCAAGGAAGGCGACACCGTCTCCTCCGGTGACCTGCTGGCCGAGATCGAAACCGACAAGGCCACGATGGAGTTCGAGGCCGTTGACGAAGGCACCATTGGCAAGATCCTGATCCCCGAGGGCACCGAAGGGGTCAAGGTCAACACGGCCATCGCGGTTCTGCTGGAAGACGGCGAAGGCGCCGATGACATTGGCACGGCTCCGGCTGCGGCCCCGGCGGCTGCGCCCGCAGCCGTCGCGGGCAACGAGGCTGCCACGCCAGCGGCACCCGAGGCGCCCGCCCCTGCCCCGGCCGCTCCGGCCAAGGCAGATGGCGGTCGGATTTTTGCCTCGCCTCTGGCCCGCCGGATTGCCGCGCAAAAAGGTCTCGACCTGACGCAGATTGCCGGTTCTGGCCCGCATGGTCGCATTGTCAAGGTTGATGTCGAAGGCGCAACTGCTACCGCACCTGCGGCAGCCCCTGCCACTGCTCCCGCGGCCGCCGCGCCCGCAGCTGCCCCAGCAGCTCCGTCTGGTCCATCGGCGGATATGGTCGCGCGGATGTACGAAGGCCGCGAGTACGAGGAAATCAAGCTCGACGGCATGCGCAAAACCATCGCCGCACGTCTGGGAGAGGCCAAACAGACCATCCCGCATTTCTACCTGCGCCGCGATATCAAGCTCGATGCGCTGCTGAAATTCCGCGGGCAGCTGAACAAGCAACTCGAAGGCCGCGGCGTCAAGCTGAGCGTCAACGACTTCATCATCAAGGCCGTCGCCAATGCGTTGCAACAGGTTCCGGCCTGTAACGCCGTCTGGGCAGGTGACCGGGTGCTGCAACTGAAACCGTCAGATGTGGCTGTTGCCGTCGCAATCGAAGGCGGATTGTTTACACCGGTCCTGCAGGATGCTGACATGAAATCCCTGTCGGCCCTTTCGACCGAGATGAAAGACCTCGCCGCCCGCGCGCGCGAACGCAAGCTGGCACCGCATGAATATCAGGGCGGCACCTTTGCCATATCGAACCTGGGCATGTTCGGCATCGACAATTTCGACGCCATCGTGAACCCGCCCCATGCCGGTATTCTGGCCGTCGGCACCGGCATCAAGAAACCGGTTGTCGGGGATGATGGCGAGCTGACCGTGGCCACCGTGATGTCGGTCACCATGTCCGTCGATCACCGCGTCATCGACGGCGCGCTTGGCGCGCAGCTACTGCAAGCCATCGTCGACAATCTGGAAAACCCGATGGTCATGCTGGCGTGAGCCAGCACGCCCCCCGCAAAGCCGACCCTCGGTCGGCTTTGTCCCTATCCTGCGACGCGGCGCGAGCCAACCTTGGCCAACGGGCTTAGGTTCAGCCAGTGCAATAACGACCTGCGCGCCCATCCATCGCCCAGAATTTCCAGACGCTGCGTGCCGACCGCCACCTCTGGACGCAGATCACCCCGCACGACACAGATTGCGTCGGCCAGGCTGCACGCCAGATACAGGTTCACCTCGCCCCCGGGGTCATCCACGCAAAGCTCGCATTTCTCCTCGTGATTCAGAAACCACCAGAATCGTTTCGACGGAATCTGATCCGTCAGTTCCAGCCGGATCAGACATCTTTTCCCCCCGAACGCGCCGGGATCACACGAGCTTTCAAGGCTCCACACCAGCAGACCCACATCCAGTTCCTGGTCGCTGAGTTCACGGCGAGTCCACCGCTGGCCCCAGATTCCCAAAGCCTCGACAAGCGGAACGAATTCGCGCCCCGCCTCGGTCAACACGTATCCCTTATGCTGGCCCTCCATTTCGCAGCGCGCGATCACACCTTCGCTGATCAGCCATTTGAGCCGCGACGACAAAAGCGACGGCGACATCAGCGGAACCCCCCGTTGTAATGCCGCGAACCGGCGCGGACCGGTGGCAAGATCCCGCACGATCAGCGCATTCCATCTTTCACAGAATAGTTCGGCCGCCTTGGCAACCGGACAGAACTGACCATAAGATTTCATGGCGTCACCTTTCGCCCTGCTACAGATTTAGAACTATACCTCACGGCCCGTGAAAGATCACCCTGGCACAGCTGAGCAACAAAAGGAGGCAACCAAATGACGACGCAAGCTGCCCGGGCGGGTCAGGTCTCGACTGCTGCCGCTAAGGTCTATGACGAATTTTTTGTGCCGGCGCTATTTGGTGCATGGGCCGGCCCCTTGTGTGATAGTGCCGATGTTTCACCGGGTCAGGCCGTGCTGGATGTCGCTTGTGGAACCGGCGCCACGACGCGCGAAGCGGCGCGGCGCGCTTCTCCCGGTGGCCGGGTGACGGGGCTGGACCGGAATGATGGCATGCTCTCCGTGGCGACAAGCCGAGCAGGACAAATCGACTGGGTATCCGGTCTAGCCGAGTCGCTTCCCTTTCCAGATGCACAGTTTGATACCGTACTGTGCCAGTTCGGCCTCATGTTTTTTGAAGACCGCGTGAAAGCCTTGGGCGAGATGCGGCGCGTGGTCCGCCCCGGAGGCCGGGTTGCCCTGTCTGTCTGGGACCGGACCGAGAACTCGCCCGGTTATGACGGCATGATCCGACTGATCGAGTCGATGTTCGGAACAGAGGCCGCCGATGCCCTGCGCGCGCCCTTCATCCTCGGCAACCTCGACGAGTTTCAAAAAGCGCTCGATGCTGGCGGGATGCAGGCGGCGAAGGTCATTACCGAATCCGGCACCGCCCGTTTCACGTCAATCCGTGAATGGGTTCGAATGGACGTTCGCGGCTGGACCTTGGCCGATTTCATCGACGATGAGGGTTTCGAGGCGCTGGTTGCAGCCGCCGAGGATGGCCTAAGCCAATTCGCCGGTCCGGATGGTACGGTCGTGTTTCCCGCGCCCGCGCACATCGCGGTGTGGGAGCGCCCTTAGTAAAAAAAGCCGCCCACATCAGGCGGCTTTGTCTTTTTAGATGGCCAGAGTTACTGATCTTTGCCCAGCATATGGTCCATATTGACCGAAGGCTGATCGCACCCCGCCTCTCCCACGATCTTGGCAGGGATACCGGCCACCGTGGTGCAAGGAGGCACTTCTTGCAACACGACAGAACCGGCGGCGATGCGGCTGCAACGACCGACCTTGATGTTGCCCAGAACCTTGGCCCCGGCCCCGATCAGAACACCATCACCGATCTTGGGATGGCGGTCTTCCTCTTCCTTGCCGGTACCGCCCAACGTCACCGAGTGCAACATCGACACGTTGTCGCCGACCACGGCGGTTTCACCGATGACGATGGAATGGGCGTGGTCGATCATGATCCCCTTGCCGATCTTTGCGGCCGGGTGAATGTCGATGCCGAAAATCTCGGATGACCGCATCTGGAAGAAATAGGCCAGATCAAAGCGCCCCTTCCGCCACAGCCAATGCGCGACTCGGTAGGCCTGCATGGCCTGATAGCCCTTGAAATACAGAATCGGCTGCAACAGGCGGTGGCAGGCCGGATCCCGCTCGAAAACCGCCATCAGGTCGGCACGTGCCGCCTCAAGCAGGCTGGGATCATCCTCATAGGCCTCGTCCACGATCTCGCGCAGAACCATCATCGACATCTCGTTCGAGCAGAGCTTGGCCGATACGCGATAGGACAGCGCTCGCTCAAGGCTTTTATGATGCAGGATACAGGCATGAACCAGCCCGCCCATCAACGGCTCCTTGTCGACTGCCGCAAGGGCTTCGGTGGTGATCCGGCTCCAGACCGGATCGATGGGCGTCAGTTTTCTGCGTGTCTCGACCATGGCTTTTCGTCCTCTGCTCCGACTAGAATACCCATCTAAGGCGGAAAAGGCCAAACGCAAACCCTTGAAGTGCGACGTAACAGAAATGAATGAGACCGAACTGCACAAATTCGAATGCCTGATCCACGAAAAACTGGCGGAACTGGAACAAGGGTCTGTTGCCGGGCGCGCTGCACAATCGGTCGTGGAACTCGATCAGCAGGCAGTTGGGCGCCTCAGCCGCATGGATGCATTGCAGAATCAGGCGATGGCCAAGGCACAGCAAGCCCGGCGTGATGTTGAATCAAGACGTTTGCTATCGGCCTTGCAACGCATCGAAGAAGGAGAGTTCGGTTACTGCGAAGATTGCGGCGGCGACATCACGCCGGGGCGGCTCAAGCTCGATCCGGCGGCCAGTAAATGCGTCAGCTGCGCCGCTGGCTGAACCCGCGGCGAACAAGGTGCCGCAACACGATTTCAAAGCAACTGCAATATTCCAGATCATCGAAACCCGGCTCGTCCGCCAGCACCCGCTTGCGAGCCGCCGACATCAGCGACCCGTTCCCGAAAATCGGATGCAGCCGCCCGGTTCTGCGCACATGACGGTCGGCCAGTTCCGCCTCCAGGATCAATCGGCGGCACAGACGTTCACGCAGGCCGGGCGCGGCCCGCAACAGCGCCCGCGCCGCCGAACTGACGTCCCCATGCAGAACCGGACGCAACCACGCTACTCCAGCCGCAAGCCGGTGAACGGGCCGGGGCCGTAAATCACCGATACCTGTGCCACTTCGATCTCGAAGGGCATCGTGACCCCATCCGCCGCTTGCGCACCCGCGCCATACGTCCAAAGCGGTGTCTCGGTCACCGTCTCGCGGACAATCGCCCCATCCTTGCGGACACGAACCAGATAGGCCTCGCTTTCTTCGCCCAGCGGCACCTCGAACCCGTCCCAGCTGTCACCGTCAATCCGTGTACGACGGATCCAGGACAGCACCAGATCTCCCCCTTGCTCAACAGCTCGCAAATGCACTGGCGAATAGGGGCGCAGGCCGTTTCCATCGAACGACTCGATCCGATGCGTGTAGGACGGATCGTCGTATCCCCGGCGGGCCGATCCGATGCGATAGTGTTTGGCCAGCCGGCGCTCCGACCGCTTCAGCCCGATCTGCGTCGCAGCCCCGTTCATCAACACAAAGTTCGACCCCGCAGGCCAGACCTCGGGCATCAGTGCGTCACTGCCCAACTGGCCGCGCAGGCGCCCGCGCAGCAGGTAGGTTCGTTCCGCAATCAGCTCGGCATCGCGAAACTGGAACAGTTCCCAATTGCCGTTGCTGCCATCCCCAATAGCCGCAAGATTGGCGCCGTTCAGTACCGTCAAGGCGGATCGCGACTCCAGCGCCCCGGCTGTCAGCTTAACCTGCAACGCGTCGCCTTCGTCCCAGCGACCGGCGTCGCTGCGCAACAGTCCGGTCTCGGTGAACCCGATCACGGCGCGACGGGCAACGATGTCGGACAAGGCATAGTCCTCGTCACTTGTCGAGGCATAGACCGCAACCGTTCCCGGCCACGGACTTGCGGTAACCGCCAGGTGCGGCGCATGGGCAACCTCGTCGCCAGTGATCAGCGGCAGATCCAAAAAGACCGGCAGAACCGGCAACGGCGGTACAAACGCCTGCCCACTTGGCAGCACGTCGTCGATATTGCTTGGACGATACACGTTCGGCTCGATCCGCACGGCCTCGACCAATTGCAATTCGGTCTGCTCCACCCGGTCGATACGGAACAGCACGCCTGCCTCGCCATTGGCACCAGGCAGGCGCACGATGTCGCCTGCTCCCACCTCAATCTGAGACGGCGGCAGCGCGAACTTGACCGTTTCACGCGACGCCCGCGCTTCAGCCAACCATCTTTCGACCGTCTGCCGCCCCTCGGATCGGGTCATCGACAACGGCATCTCGCTGGCGGCAACGGAATGGGTGGCCTCGTCCGGCAAAACCGCCTCTTCCGATACAACATCGTGATCTGCATCCGATTGCACGAATTTCAGCCGTACCCGGCCTGACATTTCCACATCTGCCTCGCGGCGAAACTCAATCGTGCCATCTACCTCCGACGACATTGCCAACTGGTCTTCGATCAGATCAACAGGGCGCAACCCGTCCCGCATCCGGAACGTCAGCACGCCGTCCCGCTCGATCGCATCAAAGCCATAGCGCAACATCAGAGGTTGCAGAAGACCGCGCGCATCGCTGACCTCTTCGGCCACATACCCACGCACGATGCCCCACAGCTCCGACACATCAATTTCGCGCACTCCCGAGCGATGACAGATCTCACCCACCACCGAAGCCAGTGTGCGGCTTCCCGACCGCCCGTTCAGCCAGTGACCGCGCGGATAGTTCCCGCCATCGCTCCACAGGCTCACCCGATTGGGAAAAACCGGAAACGGGCGCAGGTCCCAGGCCCAGACATAGGCATTGGTCATGTCAATCATCCGGCCCTCGTACAGCGGCGAAACCGGATTGTTCTCGGGCTTGTCCCAATACCCCAGCACCGCCTTGAGGTACTGAACCTGGATCAGATCATCCCGAGCGCCGCTGGAATACTTCGGCAGGTGGGATTCCGACGATTTGGGGTCCAGAAACTTGTTCGGCTGATTGGTCCCCTTGTCGATGGCAGCACAACCCAGTTCGGTGAACCATATCGGCTTCGACCGCGGCTCCCACGCGGTCGGCGTTTCCATACGCTCTCCACCGATGCGCTCGTGATGCGGATTGGCCCACCAGTTGCGCAGATCCTTGTATCGCCAGACCCACGGTTCGCCATGTTCGCCATCGGTGATCGGCGTGCGGATCTGCGCCTCTTCCGCCTCGGGCGAGTGGTAGTACCAGTCATAACCCTCGCCGCCTTCGATATTGCCCTGCAGATAGCTCAGATCATAGATCGACCGCACCCCGCCCAGCGCGTCCAGATGTTCCTCACCCTCGCGCCAGTCCGAGATCGGCATATAGTTGTCGATACCGATGAAATCGATGTTGTCATCGGCCCAAAGCGGGTCAAGGTGGAAATACCGGTCGTTGCTGCCGTCCTGCGGCTGATACCCGAAATATTCCGACCAGTCGGCGGCATATCCGATACGGACATCCGGACCCAGAATGGCACGCACCTCAGCGGCAAGCTGTTTCAACTCCGCTACCGCCGGAAAGCCCGAGGCGCCGCGAATTTGCGTCAATCCACGCATTTCCGATCCGATGCAGAACGCATGCACCCCACCTGCCGCAGCGCAAAGCGCGGCATTGTGCAGGATGAACCGGCGCAGCCCCCATTCATCGGCACCGGTATAGGAAACGGTTCCGTCGCCGATCACGAAATCTGCCGCCGACACCGTGCCAAAGAACTGTGCCACCTGGGCATCTGCCGCAAAGGTTCCATCCGATGACCCCGGTCGCCCCGGCGCTACGTCCAGGGTGATCCTTCCGCGCCACGGCAGGTGCGGCTGATCTTCGTTCCCTGTCCACGGATCGGGTAAACCGTTTCCGGCCAATTGATCCATCAGGATAAACGGATAGAACATCACGCGCTTGCCGCTGACGTTCAGGTGACGGATGGCCTCGATCACCGACGCATCCGCCGGGGTGCCACCATATACCGGCTCGCCATCCGCGCGCGGTATTTCCTGTGCGCCAGCGCGTGAAACACCCGACACGCGCCACGGCATATTCGCCCCATCATAGTCCCGACGTTCCACCTTGGGCCGGATCTCACAATCCCCGCACCGCAGGTCATTGCCGAACCAGGACACGATCAGTGAAGCCGCCTCACATCCCGGCAACTCAGAGTCCAGTACCGCCAGCGAAGTCAGCATGTCCGTCCCGCCCGACGGCGAATTGGTGTTGGCCGCCCAGTAACTACCCGGCCCGTCAGTATAATTGACTTGCCGCGTCGACAGCGCATATTCACCGGTTCCCGGCATCAACGCGACGCCCCGCACGATCGCGGCCAGCCGGTCGTCATACCCCGGCATGTCCGGCTGTTCCTGCCGCACCACCTCGAACGAGAATTGCGGCACCCGGTTGCCATAGGGCGCCAGTTGCAGGTTCTCGATCACCACGTAAGCCGTACCGCGATAGGCGGGCACCTTGCCCGCCCCCTCGATGGCTTCCAGCAGCGGATCCGGTAGCTGATCTTGGGTACCCCGATAGACGCGCATGTCCAGGTCTGCATGCGCGATCTCTTCGCCGTCAGCCCAGACACGGGTGATCCCCGCAATCTCGCCCGCACCTACGGAAATGGCCAGCGACACTGAATAGCTGTGCTCGGTCGTCGTCACCTCGGGTTTCGGCGCAGCGCCCTTGCCGCCGCCGGATGTATGGCTTTGCGTCGTGGACAGGAAATCCGACGCCCAGATGACCTGCCCCCCGACACGCATCCGGCCAAATACCGAAGCCACCGGCGCCCCCTCACCGGAACTGGTCAGGCGAAAGCGATCAACCTTGCCGGTTTCAACCGCCTCGCTGCCGCCCCCCAACAGGCGCTGGTCGATCACCCGGCCCAGCGTCGCCCCAACAGCGCGCCCGATGATGGCGGTGGAGAGGCCCGCGACGGTTCCGCCGATCGACCCGCCAATGGCCGCACCTGCGGCAGAAAGTAGAATGGTCGCCATTTACTGCTCCTTCAGCGGAAATTGAAACCGGGCCGCGATACGGTTCCGCCACGGCCCGCTCAATGGATTTTCGACAACACCTCGCCCGGAATAAGCGTGGATGAATTTCGGATGCGGACCGGTCTCGCTGATCAGCCCGACATGCTTGGCAACCGAGGCGCTGCGCATCCTGAACAGGATCACGTCGCCCGGCTCCAACTCCGACAAGGGACTCTCGATCAGATGTCGGCGCGCCGCCTGCCACAAACGTTCCTCGCCCTGCGGCTCCGACCAGTCCATGCTGTATGCGGGAACTGTCTCGGGCTCGGCCCCGTAAAGCTCGCGCCAGACCCCACGCAACAGCCCCAGACAATCCGTTCCAGCACCGCGCCAGGACGCCTGATGCAGATAGGGCGTTCCCACCCAGCCCCGTGCGGCCTCGACCACATCCTGCCTTCCTGCCGTCATCTCCGGCTGCCTCCGGTATTGGCCGCGCTCGATTTCGGCACCGCCAGGACCCAATCCTCATTGGGCAGGTCCGGAAAACCTTGAAAGTTCCAGAGGTTGTTGAACTTGAGCCGGCAGGTTTCGAACCGCTTGTCGCAGCCCGCCACCAGCCTTACCCGATCGCCGGCCACAAGACCCGCGCGGATAGGCTCCCACAACTCGATGACCCTGTGGCCCTCTTCGATCTCGTCGCGCTTGATCGTGCCCCACAGTCCCAAAGCCGGGCCGTCAAGCACCGTCATTCGCCCGCGCTGGAACCATCCCGGCTCGAACCCGCTCAGATCGGCCCAGCGGAACACGCGGGCGTCTTCCATGGCTTCGATGCTCAACTCGACCGAATATCCCGGCTGCGCGGCGTCAAACCTACAATCGCGATCTCCCAGAACCGCCGTGCATGGCTTCTGATAGATACGCCCCAGCGGACGGTTCAGGCCATCCGTCAACCCGCGCATCTCGGCGTGAAACGCGCCGCCCGCGCGACGGATCTCGCCAATCGAGCCACGAAACTGCAGCCAGCGGTCGCGCGGGTCGGCCCAGTTCACCAGCCAAACCCGCACCTCGGCACCATCAAAACGCCCGGCCTCGATATCCTCGTCCCGGATGGCGGCATCCGACAACACGCCCATCGCCTCGCTGTTGTCGATGGACAAACCGGTCGATTGCTCCAGTGCCGCCGCCGTCAGGCCGCTGTCAGCCTGAAAGTCCACCCCTTCAAAGCTCAGTCCACAATCGTGATCGGTGAACCCGTATTCCACGCCGTCGCTCCGCGTCACGGCCCAGCACCGGCAAAGCGTGGTCAATCCCCCCGCCACATGCGCCTGAAAACTCTTGGACATGCTCGCCATCAGACCCGCACCTCCACCACCGGCACATTGGGCACGTCGCCTGCCTGGAAGCTCGCCACGCTCGTCTGGATACGGTCGGTGTCAAACCGCACGGGAACGTCAAACTCGAACCCTGCCGATATCTGCGCCTCTTCCGAAGGCGGCACCGCGAATGTCACCAGACCTGTTGCGGGATCAACGTCGAAATCAACCCCCTCCTTCATCTCGTCCTGTTCGACGCCGATCCGCACCGTGCCCAGAACCGGTTTGAGGATCGGGCGCGCATACTCGAACCCGCCCGAGCGATAGGTCTTGAGCAGCTGGAACACCGTGGTTTCCCCATCGCCGCGCGCAATCACCTGATCCCCGAACGCAGTCCCGGCCGAGGCCAACCCCGATTTGAAATCCGACCAGTCCTTCCATCGAAAGCCGTAAAGCTGCCCGCGCCGCGCTTCGAAAAACGAGATCAGCACCTCGATATCGTCAAGCGAGCGCATGCCCAGACCGGCATCATAGCGCCGCCGCGAATGGGCCCAGGGCGTGTTGCGCTCCTCGAACCCGTTGGCCAGCGTCACCACATCCGTGCGCCGCTCGGGCCCGCCGACCGAGCCGAAACTCAGATTGGCGGGAAACCTCACCTCGTGAAAATTCATCTCTGTCCTCCCGGCCTCAACGATTGCGATTGCCGCGGCCCAGCGCGCGGCTCATCTGCGCCGCGATCTGCCCCTGGCTGCGGCGGAACCCCTGCACATCCGGGGTTGTCACGTTCATCACCACATTGATCGGTTGGCCGCCTCCGGCGCTGCGCACCCCAAGCTTGCCGTCGGCGCCCCGCGCCAGCGGCATGATCGCCTCGGGCCCAGCTTCGCCCATCAGGCCAAATCCGCCCCGCATCGGAAAGGATGTCGGGCCGCTGACGACACCACCATTGGCAAAAGGCATCACCCGCCCCTGCGCAAACCCGGCACCCTTGGCAAAGGGCAGAATGCCCTCGACCAGACTGTTCACACCCGAGGCCAGCAAGCCGCCGAAATGATCCGTCACCGGCTTGATCGCGGCCGAATAGGTGGTCTGGATCATCGA
>NZ_JBXWQW010000029.1:0-63083 GCF_059612585.1 Ruegeria sp. YKSF57
ACAAGAAGTGCGAGAAAACCTTTGACGATGTCGATGAACAGGTCGAAGAGGCGCAAGCGCAACAGGTTTGAGCCCGCCTGTCCTGAGTGCGACGCCGCAAAATTCGCCTCAAGCACACCGTTTCCTGCTCGTCTTTATATCGACGCAATTTGACGCGGTTTTAGCCGTTGAAGCGGCTTGAGAATCGACATAGGTCCGCTCCGAAATCGTGAACCCGCAAGGAGCAAGACCATGAAAGCAGGCGCAAAACTGCCCGACGTGACTTTCCACACCCGCGTACGGGATGAAGCCGCAGGCGGCCCGAACCCGTATCGTTGGGAAGACAAGACCACCGCAGATTATTTCGCGGGAAAGCGGGTCGTCCTGTTCTCGCTGCCGGGTGCGTTCACCCCAACCTGCTCGACCTATCAGCTGCCGGGATTCGAAAAGGGTTTTGACGAGTTCAAGGCCAACGGCATCGACGAGATCTATTGCATGTCCGTCAACGACAGCTTTGTCATGAACAAGTGGGCGCTGGACCAGAAACTGGAAAACGTCAAGGTGATCCCGGACGGTTCGGGCGAGTTCACCCGCAAAATGGGCATGCTGGTCGACAAGGACAATCTGGGTTTTGGCATGCGCTCCTGGCGGTATGCAGCCATCGTCAAGGACGGTGTCGTCGAAGCGTGGTTCGAAGAACCGGGCCTGATGGATAACTGCCCCGACGATCCTTATGGCGTTTCGTCGCCGGAAACGGTTCTCAAGCATCTGACGGAAGCCAAGGCCGAGGTCATGGCCTGAGTTCTGGACCATGAACCGAAAACCCGCGGAGACCCGCGGGTTTTCCTGTTAAACGGTACGGGTTGCCTGAACGATCTGTCGCCCAACGTCGCGGATCACCTGTGCCAGATCCTCAAACCATTCGGTATCCCGGGTCGCTTCCCTTCGGATCAGGCCGACGGTCCGGAACGGTTCGGGCTGGTTGAACCGTAACAGTTTCAGTTCGGGAACCGCCGAGCATTCGGATCGCAACGACAGTTCCGGCATCAAGGTCAGACCGAACCCTTCGGCAACCAGCCGCGTCAAGGTTCCAAGCGACGAGGCCCCCATGTTGATGCCGCTGCTTCGCCGGTTCTGCCCGCAAACCTCCAGCGCCTGATCGGTCAGGCAATGGCCATCCTCCAACAGCATCAGATGCGCCTTTTGCAGGTCGATCGGACGCAGCGTGTCGGGGCCTGAGGTCAGGGAAACAAGCCGCGAGGCGGAACCCGCCAAAAGAAACCGGTCCTCGAACAGGGCCGTTTCGACAAAGCCGTTGTCACCGGTTGGCAGCGCAAGAACCGCAGCGTCGATTTCACCCGACCGCAAAGCGGACAAAAGTTGTTCAGTTCGGGCCTCGCGGATCTTCACACGCAAAGACAAATCCCGTGCCCGCAGGGACGCCAGAACACCCGGCAGCAGATATGGGGCCATGGTGGGTATCAGACCCAGAGACAACGATCTGTAGCCCCGGGTCTGATCCCGCGCCAGCCGGTCAAGCCTGTCGGCGGTGACCAACACATCATTTGCATGAGCCAGAACATCGCGCCCCAAGGGCGTCAGGACAACGTCACGCGCTTGCCGTTCGACCAGCGCGCCGCCCATCAGATCTTCAAGGGCCTTGATCTGAACAGACAAAGCGGGTTGCGAGACATGGCAAACCGACGCGGCGCGGCCGAAGTTTCGTTGTTCGGCCAACGCCTTGAAATACCTGAGTTGTCTGAGCGTGAATGACATAAGGGATGATTATCAAACCCCACCATGTCCACAAGGCCAAATTATTCCTTTGCCCAGCACCGGTTTGGACAAAGGCCGGTCAACCGATCAACTGGTCGCTTTCCGCCTGCCCGTCATAGTGCCGTTTCAATCGTTGCAGCGCGATACGCAGAACGACTTTCCCCGAACGCGCCGACCACCCCATGCGTTTTTCTGCTAGCTCCAGCCCCTCAAGATAGCAGCAGCACCGCAATGCGACATCGCTCAACCCCGGCCCCAGATCCGTCAGCGCGCGCGCCACCCTGTCGCGTGCGCGGGAAGCGGCACCGGACCCTGCTTCGCCGTTCACGATTTCTCTGCCGCATCCCGCTGTCAGAAACCTGTCCCAGTTCTGAGTGACATTGGGACCCATTTGCGCCAGTTCGAAGTCTTCGCGCAAACGCTCGCCCGCGCGTACAAGAGCATCGTTGAGAAAGGGCTTTCCTTCCCGGTCACGACGTCTTGCAAGCGCGGCCAATGGGCTTTCGACAGCCGAGTACCGAACCCGACGGGGTCCTTCTTCGTTCAAGCAAGTATCACGCGCCTCATCAACCGCCTTCCGCTGTCCAATGAAACGGGCCGGCATCTCGGCAAAACCACGGTCCTTGCGCGCACGTGCCTGATTTTCATTCTCGGCCAAAAGGCTCCCCAGTGCATTTCGACCGGTTGCAGTGATATGATACCGGCTTATACGTCCGGGCTTGTCGCAAGATATCCAATCTTTCAACGCCAGACCCTGAGCGATCCTGCAGTCGACCACAGCCGTTCTCGTTGCATCGCCCGCTCCGCCATCCCGAACCACGACGGCCTTGTCCATGTCCTCGGCAACTGCCAGGACCGCCCCGGATTCGCAGAGACGCCGCAGGATCCGAACCGCTTCCTGATTGAACAGGTCGGCACTTGACGTCATTTCGCGTTGCTCGGGAGTCCCCAAGGTTCGAGCGGTCGGTTCGGCTCCTTTTCTTTGGCCGAGCGTTGTGAGAGGGGGAAAGTGCTTTTCGGCCAGGGATTGAAGGGCAGCATCGACCAGGGGATCGTCGCGCCGCATTTCGATCTTTCGGATTTGACGCAGTATCGTCGAGGCATGACACCCTGCGGAACGAGCCAAATCCCTGATCGACCGTCCGGCTTCGGTATGGGCAAGGTATCGTTGCGCACCTTCTGGAACCCAAGCCGGAACGGACATTGCAGTGCTATTTTCCATGATTTTGCGCCCTCATCTACGTTGACTCAAATTTCGAATTTGCCCGCGGATTTAAGGTTAACAAAATCTACCTAGAGTTGACTTCGTTACTCGTTCGTTAAAACCACGCGGCGTCAGGTAGAATTCGTTTAAAATGATAAACACTGGTGAAACCAACGAGCGCTTGTATTCATCACGGCGCAACACCCGTTTTAGTTGTGCCATGAACGACGTCATTCCAAACGCATTCATGGAGGCACCATGCAGGACATCACCACGATTTTGTCGACCCTTCGCCGCCCTCGTGTATTGATCAGAGCAGCAAGGCACGGTGCGCAGGAGTACAATCGAAACCGGCACCTGCAAAGGATTTTGGGATATGGGACAATTCCCGGCTCGGGGGCTGCGCTTATGCGTCTGATGGATATGGAGCGGGAAGTGGATGAGCAGCGCCGGTCACGGGACACGGGTTATTCACTGGTCCACCATCTGGACCTGTTGATTGCGCTCATGGGCGAGGCGCAGCTGTACCAAGCCAGCCGCGCCCCTCAATTGTTCTAATTACATAAAGGCATCCGGCATCGACGCTTTCTTTTCCGCGACATAGGCAGAAAGCGCCTCGTGAACCGCTGGGTCCATCTGGGGCTGTTGGTAGTTGGCCAACAGGTTCTCTACCCTCTGCGATGCCAGGGCGCGCGTGTCGCGGGCGCCCTCGTCTTCCCAGGTTTCATAAGGCTTGTAGTCCAACAGCTCGGTTTTCCAGAAGGAATCCTTGAAGTTCGCCTGCGTGTGCGCGCAACCCAGATAGTGCCCGCCCGGACCAACCTCGCGAATAGCGTCCATGGCCTGAGCGTTCTCGTCATATGCGACACCTTTGGCCAGACCGTGCAGAACGCCCAGCTGGTCCGCATCCATGACGAACTTTTCGAAATCGGCGACCAGGCCACCTTCGAGCCAGCCACAGGCATGCAGCATGAAGTTCACGCCCGAGAGAAGCCCCATGTTCAGCGAATTCGCCGTCTCATATGCCGCCTGTGCATCCGGCAGTTTCGACCCGCAGAACGACCCGGCCGAACGATAAGGGACGCCAAGGCGACGCGCAAGCTGACCGGCGCCATAGGTGATGTGCGCGGCTTCGGGCGTGCCGAATGTCGGAGCGCCGGAATTCATGTCGATCGATGTCACGAACGCACCAAAGATCACCGGAGCGCCCGCACGAACCAGCTGCGAATATGCAATACCGGTCAGAACCTCGGCCAGAACCTGAGTCAGTGTACCGGCGACGGAAACGGGCGCCATGGCGCCGCCGACGATAAAGGGCGACACGATGCAGGCCTGGTTGTTTCTGGCATAGACCTCGAGCGATCCCATCATCACGTCATCGAATGTCATCGGCGAGTTGATGTTGGTGAGCGAGGTCATCACCGTGTTGTTCTGCACGAATTCCTTACCAAAAAGGATCTCGCACATTTCAACCGAATCCTGCGCGCGGCTTGGATCGGTGACCGAACCCATGAAGGGTTTGTCACTGAGCGTCATATGGGCCATCAGCATATCCAGATGGCGTTTGTTCACCGGAATGTCCGTCGGCTCGCACACGGTCCCGCCCGAATGGTGCAACCATTTGGACATGTAGGCGAGTTTCACGAACTTGTTGAAATCGTCCATGGTGGCGTACCGGCGCCCACCTTGCGTGTCGCGCACGAATGGCGGGCCGTAAACCGGGGCCAGAACCATGTTGCGGCCCCCGATGACAACCGATTTCTCGGTGTTGCGGGCATGTTGCGTGAATTCCGACGGGGCGGTGGAGCAGAGCTTGCGGGCCAGGCCGCGAGGAATACGTACGCGCTCACCATCCACATCGGCGCCTGCCTTACGCCAAAGCTCAAGCGCTTCCGGATTGTCGAGGAAATTGACGCCAACTTCTTCGAGAATCGTTTCCGCGTTGTACTCGATGATTTCCAGCGCTTCCTCGTTCAGGATCTCGAAGTTCGGAATGTTGCGCTGAATGTATTTCGCGGTCTCGATTCGGACTGCGGTGCGCTCGGCACGGCGCGCGGCACCGCCGCCTCCACGTGCTCTGCGCCGGGTGTTTGCCTCGGACATGAGAAGTTCCCGTTTTTGGTTAGGTTGGCTTTCATGAATATTTACAGGAACACTTGAACGGCCCGAATGTGGATAACGGCGCTATCGGGGAAAAAGCGACATCGTGTGCGTATGGACGCCACGACGAGGCAAGAAGCACTCGACTTGGCCTCGGCGCATCGCCGGAGACCAAAAAAGGAAGGATGCGACCTCTCGGCAGGCAGAAGATTGTTGTCAACACCAGCCACATTTCCTAAAGCGCTGGCTATGACCCAGACATCCCATGACCGCCTTCTCATCATCGATTTCGGCAGCCAGGTGACGCAGCTGATCGCGCGCCGCCTGCGCGAGTTGAACGTCTATTGCGAAATCCACCCCTATCAGACCGTCACGATGGACTTTGTGCGCGAAATGGCGCCAAAGGCCGTGATATTCTCGGGTGGGCCGGACAGCGTGACGCGCGAGGGTTCCCCGCGCGCTCCGCAGGATATCTTTGACTATGGCGTGCCGATCCTCGGTATCTGCTATGGCCAGCAGGTGATGATGCACCAGCTTGGCGGCAAAGTCGAAAGCGGTCACGGCACTGCCGAGTTTGGACGTGCGTATGTTACGCCCGAAAACAGTCTGGATATTCTTGATGGCTGGTTCGCCGATGGCAGGGAACAGGTCTGGATGAGCCACGGCGACCACGTCAGCAAGATCGCCCCCGGTTTCGAGGTCTATGGCACATCCCCGAATGCGCCATTCGCCATAACCGCAGACGTCAGCCGCCACTTCTATGCGGTTCAGTTTCACCCCGAGGTTCACCACACTCCCAAGGGCGCAAAACTGTACGAGAACTTCGTGAAACTGGCAGGTTTCACAGGCGACTGGACGATGGGTGCATATCGCGAGCAAGCCATCGAGGATATCCGCAGGCAAGTGGGCGACAAGAAGGTAATCTGCGGTCTGTCGGGCGGTGTCGATTCCTCGGTCGCGGCGATCCTGATACACGAGGCGATCGGAGACCAGTTGACGTGTGTATTTGTCGATCACGGTCTTTTGCGCAAGAACGAGGCGCAGGAAGTCGTTTCGATGTTCCGCGACAATTACAACATCCAGCTGATCCATGCAGATGAAACAGAGTTGTTCCTTGGGGAACTGGAAGGCCAGTCCGACCCGGAAACCAAGCGCAAGATCATTGGCAGGCTGTTCATCGATGTGTTCCAGAAACATGCCGACACGATCGAGGGCGCGGAATTCCTTGCCCAAGGCACGCTGTATCCCGACGTGATCGAGTCGGTTTCGTTCAGCGGTGGCCCCTCGGTCACCATCAAGAGCCACCACAACGTGGGCGGCCTGCCCGAAAAGATGGGCTTGAAACTGGTCGAGCCCCTGCGCGAGCTGTTCAAGGACGAGGTGCGCGCATTGGGGCGTGAACTGGGCTTGCCGCAAAGCTTCATCGGTCGCCACCCCTTCCCCGGCCCCGGCCTGGCCATTCGCTGTCCCGGGGAAATCACCCGCGAAAAGCTGGATATTCTGCGTGAGGCTGACGCGGTCTATATCGATCAGATCCGCAAGCACGGTCTGTATGATGAAATCTGGCAGGCGTTCGTGGCGATCCTTCCGGTTCGGACCGTTGGCGTGATGGGTGATGGGCGTACTTATGACTATGCCTGTGCGCTGCGGGCGGTGACCTCGGTCGACGGCATGACGGCTGATTATTATCCCTTCAGTCACGAGTTCCTGAGCGAGACCGCCACGCGGATCATAAACGAGGTCAAGGGCATCAATCGCTGCACCTATGACATCACCTCGAAACCTCCGGGGACGATCGAGTGGGAATAAGAGCGTTCTTCATCGATCAGAACCAATCAAGGTACAAGCAATGAAAAACCTGTTCCGTTCGATATTCTTCAAAAAAAGGCGGTCAAAAACAACGCCGCAGGCATATGAGGGGTTATCTCGGAAAGACGCTTTTTCGAAAGTCTACAAAGACGGTATCTGGAGCGGTACCCTGCCGGATGACAGCACTTTCCATTCAGGAGAAGGGTCGCGAGACGCCACGGTCATCGCCCCTTACGTCTTGGCAGTAACTGGCCATCTGACAGACCTGGGCCCCGATGTGACGGTCGCGGATATTGGATGTGGAGATTTCAATGTAGGGAGACAAATCGCTCCATCCGCAGGCCGATATTGTGCATTCGATATCGTTCCCGAGCTAATAGATCACCTGAAAGAAACCGAGGCCACTGATCGCCTGACCTTTCATGTTCTCGATCTTGCAGAAGACCCCCTGCCTAAAGCCGACGTCATTTTAGTGCGGCAAGTACTGCAGCACCTCAGCAACGCTGACATAGCAACATTCGCTGCCAAGGTTCCGGCTATTTGCAAAAATCTAATCGTGACCGAACACCTTCCGTCGTCGCCAGATTTCAAGCCAAATATGGAGCACCAGTCTGGCCCCGGCATCCGATTGGGCATCAACAGTGGCGTGGTCTTGAGCGCACCACCGTTCAACCTTGCCGCACAAAACGAACGCGTTCTTTGCGAAATACAAGCATTTGGAGGCCGCATTCAAACAACGCTGTACGAGTTCTGAATGCATTTTGGGCATGGTAGTGGATCGGGCTTGACCTGATACCAGTTCCGGTCCCTCGTGAGTTCCGGGAGAGCGATATGCAACAGGACGGCATTCAGGTTGGCAAGGCAGCCCTTTGGATGACAGGGGCAATTGCCTCGTTTTCATCGATGGCGGTTGCCGGTCGAGAATTGAGTCTTGCTCACGATACTTTCGAAATCATGATGTATCGAAGCCTGGTGGGTGTTCTCATCGTCTCGATTGTTCTCACAGTGACCCGAAACTGGTCGCAGGTGTCAGCCCGGAGGCTGGGGTTGCATGCCGTTCGCAACACCGTTCATTTCACAGGACAGAACCTGTGGTTTTTTGCCGTAACAGCAATTCCGCTGGCGCAGGTTTTTGCCTTGGAGTTTACGCAGCCATTATGGGTGATCGTTCTGTCGCCCTTCCTGTTGGGTGAGCGGCTGACGCGAGGTCGCGCCGCTGCTGCGATCATCGGCTTTGTTGGTATTCTTGTCGTGGCACGCCCGGGTGCAACACCGCTGAGCATCGGCGTCATGGCTGCCGGGTTGTCGGCGGTGTTCTTTGCGCTGACAACGATCAGTACAAAAAAGCTGACCGGTATCGCCAGCATCGGTTGCATCATGTTCTGGCTGACATTGATGCAACTTATCCTCGGTCTGGCGGCCTCCGGATATGACGGTGCAATCGCTTTGCCTAGCTTGCAATCCGCCCCGTATCTCATCCTCGTCGGGCTGGCAGGCCTGCTTGCGCATTTCTGCATCACAAATGCTCTGGCAATCGCCCCGGCGACGGTTGTTGTTCCCATAGACTTCGTGCGCCTGCCGACGATCGCTGTTATCGGCATGCTACTTTATGGAGAGCAGCTTGATATCTGGGTTCTGGTGGGATCGCTTTTGATTTTTGGCGCGAATTATATGAACATCTGGCTGGAGAAGAGTGGCAGCAAGGCAACAGTCGCCAAAAGGTGAGAAAATCTTAACGCACCGTCAGTGATTGACGGTTCATCTTCAAGACGAATAGTTACCGAACCCACAGTCAGATTAACCTGGCGTTCGGAGGATTGCCGTTAAGCGAGTTCAGGTCGCAAATTCGGAGCAAGAGGGAGACAAGAATGAAAATCGCACTTTCAAGTGCGCTGGCGTTGAGTTTGGGAGCAACGGCAGCATATGCAGGCGGTATTGACCGATCTGGTCAGGGCGTGAACATCCTTTTTGAAGAAGGCAACGTCGTGCAATTCCGTCTCGGCTATACAAATCCGGACGTGAGCGGCACGATGCCCAACCTTACGCCGGGGCCAACCTTTGGCCAGCCGGTCGATTCCGGTAATGTTGCCAACGATTTTTTCACGCCGCATCTGGCCTACAAGCGCGAGTTGAACGAACGGTTGGATTTCGCGCTGATTTATGACCAGCCATTTGGCGCCGATATTGCCTATGCGGCCAATTACCCCCTTTCGATCAACCCCATTCCCGGCGGTCGTTCGGATATTCTTCGCGCGACGGCGGACACGGATGCAATCACCGCTTTGCTGCGCTACAAGTTTGACAACGGGTTCAGCGCAATTGGTGGCGTTCGCGCGCAGCGCGTCAAAGCGAATGTCGCGGTTCCGATCGCCGCCGGCTACGAGGTGAATACCAGCGCATCGACCGATTTCGGCTATGTGGTTGGGTTTGCCTGGGAACGCCCCGACATCGCGGCGCGCATCGCGTTGACCTACAACTCGGC
Organism: Ruegeria sp. YKSF57; assembly: GCF_059612585.1. Lineage (NCBI taxonomy): Bacteria > Pseudomonadati > Pseudomonadota > Alphaproteobacteria > Rhodobacterales > Roseobacteraceae > Ruegeria > Ruegeria sp. YKSF57. Next base: position 9,351 of record NZ_JBXWQW010000029.1, read on the forward strand.
GATCACTCACGACCTGTCGCAGACGGAATCCCTGAACCCGCCACCGGTTCCGCCCATCCCGCCCGGGTTTGTCGCATCGTTCGATACCAACAGCGAAATCGAAACACCCCAATCCGTGAACCTCGATTTCCAGACCGGCATTGCCGCAAACACCCTTTTGTTTGGCAGCATCCGTTGGGTGGACTGGCCGCAGTTGGTCTATAACCCGCCAAACTATCCCCCGACCACCAATCTCGTCGACTACGACGACCCGACCTTTACCTATACCCTGGGTATCGGCAGGAGCTTTACCGAGCAGTTTTCCGGGGCAATCACACTTGGCTATGAGACCTCAACAGGAGGCAGCGTGTCGAACCTTGGCCCGACTGATGGTTTCTGGAGTGTCGGTGTCGGTGGCACCTATACAATGGAAAAAGCAAAGATTTCTGGCGGTGTCCGCTATACGGATATCGGGGACGCGACTGCAAATGGCGCGGGCCCAAATGCCAGGGCCACGTTCACGGGCAACAGCGCCTGGAGCGTTGGCTTCCAGATCACCTACGCTCTGGACTGACGCCCTATCAGCCCAAAAAATCGACGCCCCGTCTGAACAGCGGGGCGTTTTTTATTTCGCATGTTTCGGGTCGCAGCTGAGTTGGGCGCGTGGCAATACCTGGAAACCATGCAGCAGAAACATCTTTCTCCACAGGCCTGGGCCGAACTGATCCTCTTGGGGGTAATCTGGGGCGCTTCGTTCGTCTCGATCCGCATTGCACTGGATGAGGTGCCGGTTCTGACAACCGTGCTTCATCGCACATTCTGGGCCATGTGCGTGCTGTGGATGGTTGTTTTTCTTCAACGTCTTCCGTTGCCCCGAACCCCGGAGGTCTGGTTGGCCTTTCTGGTGATGGGTCTCTTGAACAACGTCTTGCCTTTTGGGCTGATGGCGTGGGGGCAACTTCATATCGAAAGCGGACTTACCTCGATACTGAATGCCACTACCGCCATTTTCGGCGTCATTGTGGCCGCCGCGCTATTTCGTGACGAACGTCTGACGCCGAGACGGGTGATCGGTGTGGTTTTGGGATTTCTGGGCGTTGCCACCGCTATCGGATTGCACAATCTTACAAATCTCGACCTGAAGAACTCGGCGCAGATCGCTGTACTTGCGGGCGCGTTTTCCTATGCCTGTGCCGGTGCATGGGCGCGTGTGAGGCTTTCACACCTTCCACCCCCAATCGCTGCCGCAGGCATGCTGAGCGGCTCAACCGCAGTTCTTCTTCCTGCGACATTGATGTTTGAGGGTGTTCCGGCTTTCGATCTGCAACCGGTTACCTGGATCGCGATCGGATACTATTCACTGGTCGCCACAGCCGGGGCTTACCTGCTCTATTATCGGGTTTTGTCGACTGCTGGCAGTGGCAACCTGATGTTGGTGACCCTCATTATCCCGCCGGTTGCAATTGTGTTGGGACTGTTTCTGCGCAATGAATCTCTTTCCCCGCAGGCATTTGGCGGCTTTGCGTTGCTGGCCGCAGGCTTGATCATCCTCAAAAAATCCGGACGTAACCGCAATTGACGCCGCCTGCCCCCCGATTTAGCAAGGGCCAAAAGGAAGGTGGGGCATGATTTACGGCTCGGCACAGGATTGGCGTCAGGCGCCGCGCAAGAAGATATTGTTTTTCGGAATGTCGGGACTGGGGAAAACCTATGTCTCGAACATTCTGCGTGATCAGGGGCAATGGTTTCATTACTCCATCGATTATCGCATCGGCACCCGGTACATGGGCGAGTACATTACCGACAATGCCAAAGCCGAAGCGATGAAAATCCCGTTTCTGCGCGATCTGCTGCTGTCGGATTCGATCTATATCGGGTCGAACATTTCCTTCGAAAACCTGACGCCTGTTGCGACCTACCTTGGCAAGCCGGGCAATCCTGCGCTTGGCGGGCTGGAGATTTCCGAATATCGCCGCCGTCAGGAACAGTTCCGTCTGGCCGAGATACACGCCCTGTTGGATACCGAGTATTTCATTGACCGGGCGCAGCGTCTTTATGGCTACCCGCATTTCATCTGCGATACCGGCGGATCGATTTGTGAATGGGTCAATCCCGATGATCCCAGAGATCAGGTTCTTTCCGAACTGTCACGCCATACGCTGATGATCTGGATCAAGGGAGATGACGCCCACACCGAAAGCCTGATCCGCCGCTTTGACAAGGCGCCAAAGCCGATGTCCTATCAGCCCGAATTTCTCAGCAGGGTCTGGGATGAATACCTGGCGGCCAATGACTGTGCCGCCGGTGATGTTGATCCCGATGCGTTCATCCGTTGGACCTATGCCCAGGCCCTGGCACATCGTCAGCCCAGATACGACGCCATGGCCAGAAACTGGGGTATTGCGGTCAGCGCCAACGAGATCGCCGCGATCCGCGATGCGTCTGATTTCGATGAGTTGATCGAGCGCACCCTTGAGAGCCGTGTCCAAGGCACCTAATTAACTGATTTCATTCTAAACGAAAAAGTCCGCACTGATGCCCATCAAGATCCCGTCCGACCTGCCCGCTTATGACGTCCTGACCAAGGAGGGCGTCATGGTCATGTCCGAAGATCAGGCAATGCGGCAGGACATCCGCCCGCTTCATATCGGTCTGCTGAATCTGATGCCCAAAAAAATCCAGACCGAAAACCAGTTCGCGCGATTGATCGGGGCCACCCCGCTCCAGATCGAGCTGAGCCTGATCCGCATGACCGAGCATCAGACCAGGAATACCGCCGCTGAACATATGGAGGAGTTCTATCGCCCTTTTCAGGAGGTCCGGGACGAAAAGTTCGACGGGTTGATTATTACCGGCGCTCCGATCGAGCATCTGGAGTTTGATGACGTCACCTATTGGGAAGAATTGCGGGAAGTCTTTGAATGGACGCAAACCAGCGTACATTCCACTTTTGGCGTGTGCTGGGGCGGTATGGCGATGATCAATCACTTTCACGGCGTCAAGAAACACATGCTGGACGCCAAGGCGTTCGGGTGCTTTCGCCACCGGAACCTTGCCCCGGCCTCTCCCTTTCTGCGCGGTTTCTCGGACGATTGCGTCATTCCCGTCAGCCGCTGGACCGAAATGAAACAAGACGAGATCGACCTGGTTCCCGCCCTGCGCACCTTGCTTGGCAGTGACGAGGTTGGCCCGTGTCTGGTCGAAGACCCCGATCATCGCGCGATCTATATTTTCAATCATTTCGAATATGACAGCGATACGTTGAAACAGGAATACGATCGTGACGTGTCGAACGGAACACCGATCAACGTACCGATCAACTATTATCCGGACGACGATCCGTCCCGAATTCCGCAGAACCGCTGGAGAAGTCACGCGCATCTCCTATATGGTAACTGGATCAACGAAATATATCAGACAACTCCCTTCGATCTGGATGAAATTGGCCGTTAAACTCTTGATATCCATAGGGCTTGCAACCGCAGGCCTGACAGCGCTGGCAACATGGCGTGCAGGCCACCTGGAGGCGCGCGCCGAGGTCGAGTTCCCCCCCGAAGGCGAATTTGTGACCGTGGATGGTGTGCGGGTTCATGCGGTGGTCATGGGCCAAGGTCCGGATGTGGTGCTGATCCACGGCTCGTCCGGCAACACGCGCGATATGACGTTTGCGCTGGCTCCGGCTTTGGCACAAAACTATCGCGTGATCGTTTTCGACCGCCCCGGGCTTGGCTATTCGGAAAGCTTCAACCCCAATGGCGAAAGCATTTTCGAACAGGCAGATATCCTGCAGAAGGCAACGGCGCAGTTGGGGGCAGACAAACCGATTGTCGTGGGCCAAAGCTATGGCGGGGCTGTGGCCCTGGCTTGGGCCGTCAGGCACCCTGACAACATTGCGGCGCTGGTCCCCGTGGCAGCCGCATCGAACCCCTGGTCAACGCCCCTGGATCTTTATCACCGTGTCACGTCTCATCCTGTTGGGGGTAAACTTCTTTCCCCGTTGATTACAGCCTTCGTTCCGGAAACTTACATCAACAGTGTGTTTGACGCGGTTTTTTCACCGCAAGCGGTACCCGATGGCTATTTGAGCCATTTTGGTTCCGGGCTTACTTTGCGCAGAGACTCCATGCGGGCCAATGCGAGACAGCGGGCCAATCTATTGGAAGAGATACACGCGCTCTATCCGCTTTATGGTGAAATAGCTGTTCCCACCGAAATCATCCATGGAACCGCCGACGACACCGTCGACCTTGACCTTCACTCCAACTCGCTGTCCCGTCAGATACCGGATGCCAACCTGGCTGTGGTCGAAGACATGGGACATATGCCTCAGGTGGTTTCGGTTCCCGACGTTGTCGCCGCAATCAACCGCGCCGCGGAACGTGCGGGTTTGCGTTAATCGGATTCACATCCCATAGTAAATTCCGGAAAACATTGGGAGACGCCGAATGGCCAAACCGAAAACTGGCGCGATCACCGCGTTTTTTAAGAACGATGCACCCGATGAAATCCGGAAAGCCATCGACAAGGCCGGAAAGGACGACATTCTTTCCCCGTCCTATCCGCACAAGGAGAAAATGAAGGGCAAGCATTACGACCGCGAAATGGAACTGCTGCAGATCGAGCTGGTTAAGCTGCAGGCCTGGGTAAAGGAAACCGGAAAACGGATCGCCATCATCTTCGAAGGGCGCGATGCCGCCGGTAAGGGCGGAACCATCAAACGCTTTCGCGAGAACCTTAACCCGCGCGGTGCGCGCGTTGTCGCGTTGTCGAAGCCTTCTGACGCCGAACGCACCCAATGGTATTTTCAGCGCTACATTCAACATCTTCCGTCTGCAGGCGAGATCGTGTTCTTCGACCGCAGCTGGTACAATCGCGGGGTTGTCGAGCATGTATTCGGGTTTTGCAAGGAAGCCGAGCGGGAACGTTTTTTCCGTCAGGTCGTGCCGCTGGAGCAGGGCCTGATCAACGATGGGATTCAGTTGTTCAAATTCTGGCTCAACGTTGGCCGCGCCGAACAATTGCGCCGGTTTCTCGCCCGGGAAACCGACCCGCTGAAGCACTGGAAGCTGAGCCCCATCGACATCAAGGGGCTGGAAAGATGGGATGCCTATTCCAATGCAATATCCGAAACCCTGACCCTCAGCCATGCGGAGGTCAGCCCATGGATTGTGGTGCGTTCAGACGACAAGAAACGTGCGCGGCTGGCCGCAATCCGAACCATCTTGACTGCAATCGACTATGACGAAAAGGACGATGACGCCATTGGTCCGGTCGATCGGAAAATCTGTGGAGGCCCGGAAATCTGGGATGTCTAAACGCGGCTATCACCACGGAAATCTCAAACAGGCTTTGATCGATGCAGCCCTCAAGCTGATCGAGGAAAAGGGGCCGACTGGTTTCACTTTGTCCGAAGCGGCCAAGACTGCGGGTGTCACCCCGGCAGCAGTCTATCGCCACTTCGAAGGGCGCGAAGATCTGATTGCCGAGGCGGCGCGCCAGGGTTTCGAAATGTTCGCCGACCTGATGCAATACGCCTATGACAAAGGGCAACCATCTGCTTTGGCCGCGTTCGAAGCAACGGGACGCGCCTATCTGGCCTTTGCCCGAAAACATCCGGGTCACTACATATCGATGTTCGAAAGCGGAGTATCGTTGAACCGAACCCCCGAACTCGCTGCGGCAGCCAACCGCGCCAAGGCCGTTCTGGAAAAGGCGGCGGCCGATCTGTCGCAGCACATCCCACCCGAAAAACGCCCCCCCGCCTCGATGTTCAGTGCACATATCTGGGCGATGAGCCACGGCGTGGTCGAACTCTATGCCCGAAATACGGGAACAGCATCGCCCTTTCCTCCTGAAGACCTTCTGGAAACCGGAATCGGTATCTATCTGCGTGGATTGGGCCTGATCGCGCCAGATGAGTGAATGATCACAGGGAAAGTCAAAACCGTGGGCTGGGGTGCGGCTTGCGAAGCTGGGACGTGACGTTGATCAAGTCAACGGTTCCCATTCCCTTGATATCCACCGGCCCCAAATCAGACACCTGAAACTCGTCGATCAAGGCAAATTTCATCTCTTCCGGTGCCACGATCTTCATCGGATTGGCAAAGACCTGAAGACGAGAAGCCATGTTCACGGCCGGGCCGAAAACGTCATAGACATATTTCTGGATGCCCACGACCGAACCGACGGCAGCACCTGTTCCCAACCCGATCCGCGCCCGCCATTTGTGCGGATGGCTTTCGTTACGTCGTTCCAGATACCTCAAGAAACGGGTGGCGCAATGCGCGACCGCGGTTGCATGATCCGGAGTCGGATCGGGCATGCCGGATACCGCAAGATAGGCATCCCCAATGGTTTTGATCCGTTCGCACCCGTATTGTTCGACGATCCGATCGAAAGCGGTGAAGATATCGTTCAACTCTCCCAGCGTTATCGTGGGATCGGTTTTCGCGGCAAAATCCGTGAAATCGACAAAGTCCAGCATCACGACCGAGACACTCTCGTAAAGCTGCGGGGTAACGACGCCAAAGGTCTTGAACTCTTCATATACCGATCTTGGCATGAGGTTCAAAAGCAGCCGCTCCACCCTTTCCTTCTCGCGTTCCAGTTCCCGCGTGTTCCGCTCGACCATTGTCGAATAGCTGTCGATCATGCTTTCCAGCTCACGGATTCGGGTGATGTTCTGGCATTCGACGACAAGTATTTTTTCATCCAACGAGTTGGCCAGTGAAATCGCAATCGCAAATATCAGCGTCCGCCGCTTGGGCTTGATCTGTAATTCGATCGTATATCGCAGACCATTGGTGCGGACATTATCCAGTTCCGCAGTGTCCAACCCCTGCAGGACGTCGGTCAGAGTGGCCTCTGCCTCCGGTTTTCCGAACCACTCGGCAAAGGGTTCGTTTTGAAATACAAACGTTAGATCCGAGGCACGGACCACGGCAATTCCGACACCAATCGCACGCAAAAGATGCTCGTTGATGGCGGCAATACTCATGCCGCGTCCCGGACAACAATTATGGAACGTTTACCTTCGATGGCCGTCAATGCCGTCCTTATATCCTCTTCCGTCAAGCCATGCGCCGCCAGAGCGTTGGCAAACAGGTTGGTCATCTCGTCGAAATCAGTATGGCTGATGTTGAGATTTCGATGAACCGCCTCGATCCTCTCATCGCTGAACGAGGCTGGCCCGCCAATAAGAGAAGAGATGAATTTCGTCTGATGATCCATTAGCCGCGGCATGTCGATATCCGCGAAATAGTCCCCGATCTGGTCGGAATCCAAGGCCATCTCATAGAATGTCATTACGATCCGGCTGATGGTTTTGAACCCGCCGTATTTCTCGTAAATTGTTTGGCTCATGCACCCTCACCGGAAAACCACTGCGCATTTAACATGGTTAGGATAGTACATAAGGCGGCTTTTGTTAAACTTTTTGAATATACGACCATTACTCGATCTAATCGCTGGGCATTAACGCCCTTCCGAGGTTCGTCCGAACTTGCCCGGTCGCGGCACATACTTGCGATATCAGACGCTCAGATCGTCAGCCCCTGGAATGAAGCCGATAAAGCCCCCACCCTTTTTGAGGCGGGCATCACCGCCGACTTTGCGCCGCAATTTTTCACCCGCACCATAGAGCTCCCTGCGCAGGCGAAACCATGGTGGTCCCTTGTCAAGATTGCTGTTTATGGTCGGATCGGATTCCCGTTCGCTGGATTTTATCACCGCATCCAAATTCGAAGGAGACTTCGACCAGACAAGCTGAACTCCAACGGCTGGAAACGCCTGAAACATCTTCCAGTCTGGGCGGGGGATGGAGATGAAATCGTCCAGATGATCGGAGTAGTATCGAGACCAGTTCAGTAGTTTGCGGCATCCGCCTTGGGACAAGACATAGGCTGCTGCACTGGGTGCCATCTCCAGCATTGGCCTTACGCACATGCCGTTAAGAACCTGCTTCGGCCCAAATCGAAGTGCGCGTGGCGAATAGTCGAGTTTGACCATGTCGAACTCTTCTGACGCTTCGAGAAAAGCCCTGATGACACGACCCGCACTGCAGGACATTTGCACGTCATCCTCGAAAATCGCTACGGCAGCGAGATCATCAGCGACCGCCCGCTGCCATATGGCCCTGTGACTTTCGAAACAGGCGATTTCGCTAAGCTTCAACCCCCATCGCAGGCCGCTGCCGGGACGATACCCGTTTCCGAATGCTCCTGGAGGCTTGCTGGCATCGACAGCGCTGAAACGCGTCGCCGCCAGTTCCAAAGAGTTGAACTGCTGCTCCATGAATTCCCGGCGCTGGGGAACACGGTCCAGATTGATGTAGAATATTCCGGTTTGCATATCGCTGCTCGCCCGCCAACCTATCCAACCGCTTCGCGCATGCGCATTAGTATCGCGCTAGGGCAGAAAATGGAAAGATCGCACAAAAAAGGCCGCGCACCCGGCGCGGCCCTTTTGAAACTTGGAACCCGAAGATTAACGCTTCGAGAATTGGAACGAACGGCGGGCCTTGCGCTTACCGAATTTCTTACGTTCCACAACGCGGCTGTCGCGGGTCAGGAAGCCAGCGGCTTTCAGTGCGCCACGCAGGTTCGGATCGTACAGCTGCAGGGCTTTCGAGATGCCGTGCTTGACCGCGCCGGCCTGACCGGTCAGGCCACCGCCCTTGACGGTTGCGACAACGTCAAATTCACCTTCGACACCGGCAACCTGGAACGGCTGACGCAGAATCAGCTGCAGAACGGGGCGTGCAAAATAGACGTCCTGATCTTTGCCATTCACGGTGACCTTTCCGGAACCCGGCTTGATCCAAACGCGGGCAACGGCGTCTTTACGCTTGCCAGTAGCATATGAACGGCCCAGCTCGTCGCGAACGGGTTCTCGCGGTTCGTCTGCAACCAGGGTTTCAACGCCTGCGACGGCGCTCAGCTCTTCGAGAGTATTGATCTGATCAGCCATCGGTCATTAGCTCCGGGTGTTTTTCTTGTTCATGGACTTCACGTCCAGAACTTCGGGCGCTTGCGCCTCATGAGGATGCTCGGCACCGGCGTAAACGCGCAGGTTGGTCATCTGCTGACGCGCCAGACGGTTGCCCGGCAGCATGCGCTTGACCGCCTGGGTCACGACGCGCTCGGGGTGTGCGCCTTCAAGGATCTGCTGCTTGGTGCGCGACTTGATGCCCCCCGGGTGGCCAGTGTGCCAATAGAAGTGCTCTTCGCGCTTCTTGCCGGTCATCTGGATTTTGTCAGCGTTGATCACGATGACATTGTCGCCCATGTCCATGTTCGGGGTGAACGACGCTTTGTGCTTGCCACGCAGGCGCATGGCGACGATCGAGGCAAGACGGCCCAGAACAACACCCTCGGCGTCGATCAGGATCCACTTCTTGTCGATGTCTGCAGGTGTTGCAGAAAAGGTTTTCATGGCAGGATAGTCCTGTTTGATGTGAAAGACCGACCCAATGGGCCGGCCCGAATTCGATGCTCGGGTTTTATTTGCCGATTGATTGCACGTCAAGTGCGCCAACATCCATTTAATTGTTTGTTTTTAATGCCTTAAAAAATAGGTATTATTTTACCCCATATACTTACACACTAATTTGCTCTGGCGGGTTGTCCAGAAGTTTGCGCAACCTAAGCATTGCCTCTTCGAACCGTGTCAGCGAAACATGCGCGTTCATGGCGATGCGCACCGCGTTCGGCGCACGGCCATCCCGCAAAGCGAATTCGTCTGCCGAGCGCAACTGTATTCCTTCCCGCTCGGCAGCTCGCGTAAACGCCGCTGACCGCCACCCCGAGGGCAACCTCAGCCAAACAAACGGCACTTGCGGATCCCACACCAGATCGAACCCTCCGAGCGAATTCACAGCTACACGGACATATTCAGACATACGCGCCCTGATTTCGTTGGCCAGATCACGCGTCCGAGGATCGCTGAGAAGCAGCCTTGTCAATTCAACCAGTGGCTGGGCCAGCCCGAAGTAACCATACTCGGCAGACCGCCTCAAATCCCCACTTCGCCCTTCTGGGGCGATTGCAAATCCGACTCGCAAAGCGGGTGTCAAAGTTTTCGAGATCGACGAAACATGCCACCCTCGTTCCGGGGACAAAGCGCGATAGCTTGGCGCGCGCGCATCGCCCATCCGATAGCAGTCATCCTCGATGATCTGCAGATCATACTTGCGCGCAACCGCGACGATTTCCTTGCGCCGCTCCAGGGGAGAGTGGCTGCCGGTCGGGTTCTGCACTTCGGGAGATACACAAACCGCCTGCGCCGAAGTTTGACGCAGGACATGATCCATCGCTTCGGGGCTGATGCCCCATTTGTCCATCCTGATCCCGATCACTTCCGCACGCATCAACTCTCCGGCGCGCCGGAACCCGGCATAAGACAGGTCTTCGACCAGAAGAACAGGTTTCGGGCCACTCAGAATCGTCTGGAACACGACGCACAAACCGTTCTGACCGCCATGCGTCAAAACGATATCGTCGGACGTCACAGGCCCGAGCGGCAGTTCGGACAGCCAATCCACAACCGCCTGACGAGCGGGTTGGTATGCGTCGCGCGTTGGATAGTTCAGGAACATCGCCGGATCGGCCCGCGCCACCTTGTTCAAGCACTCTCGTATAAGCGCCACCTGCCCCACGTCCGCCAACCGGGGACTGAACAGGCTGACATGCCTTTCATTTTCCGCCTCTTGCAAATGCAGTTGCCTGGACCAAACGTCATCCATGATCGGAGATTTCGGAGGGGCGACAAATGTACCGCGCCCCACCTCGGCCTGAAGCAAACCTTCATCCGTTAGAACCGTATAGGCCCGCGCCACAGTTCCGGGTGTAATACCCAGTTTGAATGCCAGTTCGCGGACTGGTGGCAACTTGGCGCCTACATCCAAAGCTTTTGAATCTATCGCTTTTCTGATGGTGTCGGCCACCAGTGTATACTTGGGTCCTTGGGTTTGAGGCAGCGCATCGGTCCAAATTGTACTCATTACAATCTTTCCTTTGCCTTTAGGTGATTCCGGAATGTATCAAGCACTTGTATCAATCAGCTCAATATTGTGTCAATACAATTTGGAAAGGACATCCGTCATGACACGCGCAATGCACAACCCCGCCCTGTCGCTGCTGAACGCCAGCCCCCGGCTGCCGCTGATCGCTGCTCTGGCCGTGCGTTTTGCCGCGACCGTGACACGTTGGGAGCAACGCCGCCGCAGCCGGATCAACCTGAGCCGGTTGGACGACAGGCTGCTCAAGGATGTTGGGCTGACGCGAATGCAGTCCCGTCGCGAGGCGAGCCTGCGATTCTGGCAGCTGTAAACTATCCCCAGTCCCGGTTATTTCGGGACCTCTTCCTGGGCCGGGGACGTTCCCCGGCCTTTTTTAACCCGCCGAGGCTGCAACTGACCCTGCGGGCGGTATCGAATAGGTCATCGTTGCGCGCGCAACAGGCTTGTCGGAGCCTTCCGAAAACATGAGAACATCCCCGACGGCCAGGGTGCGCCCAAGCTTGAGCAACCGGCATTCGGCTCTCATTTGCGCGGCGCCTTCCGGTTTGCGCATGAAGTCCATCGAGCAATTTGTGGTAACAGCTAGCGCCATGCGCCCCAAGCGCGCAAGCACTATCGCGTAGACACTGACATCCGCCAAGGCGAACATTGACGGCCCAGACACTGTCCCGCCCGGGCGCAAATGCCGCTCGGCAGTCAGAAGACGCATAGTCACTGATTCCTCGGTTAGATTGTCGATGGCAAAATCCTCTTTGACCTGCGGAAACACCTCGGCCAGGTAATCCGCCAGTTCTTCCTTGTTCATTGCCAACGACATTCTTCCCCTCCTCCATTTCTGTGCTTAGAGTTGCCCCGACTTACGAGGGGAGAGCAAGATGGCAATTCTGGAACGTCACGACACGGACGCCGTTCGGCACTTACGCCTTAACGCGCCGGATCGGCTGAACGCCCTGAGTGACGAAATGCTCGCGGCACTACAGATGGAACTGGATGCGTTGCACCAGGCCAGGGAAATCCGCGCGGTGATCCTGTCGGGAGCGGGCAAGGCATTTTGCGCGGGTCACGACCTGAAACAGATGACCGCAGGACGCCAAAACGAGGACAAGGGGCGCGCGTACTTCAAGGATCTTTTCGACCGGTGCGCCCGCGTAATGATGACGATCCAGCAAGTACCGCAACCCGTGATCGCTCAGGTACACGGGATCGCAACAGCCGCAGGGTGTCAGCTTGTGGCCACCTGCGATCTGGCAATTGCGGCCGACGGTACCCGCTTTGGTGTGAATGGCGTAAATATCGGCCTGTTCTGCTCTACCCCCATGGTGGCGCTCAGCCGGAACATTCCCCGCAAGCAGGCATTTGAGATGCTGACCACCGGACAGTTTATCGATGCGGCACGCGCGACTGAACTCGGCCTGATCAACCGCGCTGTTCCCGCACAGGAGCTGGCAGAGCAGGCACAGGACCTCGCAGAACTCGTCGCTTCGAAACTTGGGAGTGCCGTCAAGATCGGCAAGCAGGCGTTTTACCATCAAATCCCGATGCCTGTCGACCAAGCCTATGCCTATACCGGCGAGGTGATGGTCGAAAACATGCTCAACCGTGACACCGAAGAGGGAATTGCCGCATTTATCGAAAAAAGAGACCCAAGTTGGACACAATAGGTCGCTGGTGGCCTTATTGATTCAACTTGTTGATATCTTTCTGATCCTTCCCTTCATTTTGCTTTCAAGTTCGGTCTTATTGTGGCAAGGATTAGGTAAGGCAAAGACCTGACCGACACTTTTGGGTCGCCGCAGGCGGAAGGTCCCTCCAGGCCGGATTCTCTCACCGGCGTTGACATTCCCGTACCGGCGACCCCAAATCCCCCCAAAATCGCGACAAGCTTTCTGGCGTTGCACTAAGTGGTGCCCTGCCCTATGTGGCTCAGCATGACTGAGACATTGCATATCGTTGGCGGCGGCATGGCCGGGTCCGAGGCCGCCTGGCAGGCGGCGGAAATGGGCGTTGATGTGGTCATCCACGAAATGCGCCCCAAAGTCGGTACTTTTGCGCATCAGACCGGCAATCTGGCCGAGATGGTTTGTTCCAACTCGTTTCGCTCGGATGACGACGAACAGAACGCGGTTGGCCTTTTGCATTGGGAAATGCGCGCGGCGAACGGCCTGATAATGACTACGGCAGATGCGCATCGCCTGCCGGCCGGCGGGGCTCTGGCCGTTGATCGTGATCCGTTTGCGGAGGCCGTGACGGCGAAGCTGCGTGCGCATCCTCGCGTCTCGATCTCTGAGGAGGAAGTGACAACGCTGCCCGGCAGCGGCACATGGATATTTGCGACCGGCCCCCTGACCTCGCCCACACTTGGAGCGTCGATCAGGGAGAAAACCGGTGCCGAGTCGCTGGCCTTTTTTGACGCCATTGCCCCCATTGTCTATGCCGACAGCATAGACATGTCGCAGGCATGGATGCAGTCGCGCTATGACAAGGGCGATACCGAAGAGGAGCGCACTGCGTACCTGAACTGTCCGATGGATCGCGATCAATACGAAGCGTTCATCGATGCGCTGCTGGACGCAGACAAAACCGAGTTTCATGAAGGTGAAACGGCAGGATACTTTGATGGCTGCCTGCCAATCGAAGTCATGGCGGAACGCGGGCGCGAGACTTTGCGCCACGGGCCAATGAAGCCGGTTGGCCTGACAAACCCTCACCACCCGGATGTAAAGCCCTATGCGGTTGTTCAACTGCGTCGCGACAATGCGCTGGGAACTTTATTCAATATCGTTGGCTTTCAAACCAAGATGAAATACGGTGCCCAGACTGACATGTTTCGCTTGATCCCGGGTTTGGAAAACGCCAGCTTTGCGCGGCTAGGTGGAATTCACCGCAACACGTTCATCAATTCACCCACGTTGCTAGACTCCGAGATGCGGTTGAAATCGCAGCCAAACATCCGCTTTGCCGGGCAAATCACGGGCGTCGAAGGCTATGTCGAGAGCGCCGCCATGGGTCTTTTGGCTGGCCGTTTCGCCGCAGCTGAAATCCTAGGCGATCACCTTCCACAAGTTCCGCAGGACAGTGCGATGGGGGCCTTGATCCATCACATTACAGGCGGGGCCGAGGCCAAGACCTTTCAGCCAATGAACGTGAATTTTGGCCTGTTCCGCCCTGTCGACGGTCTGAAAGGCGGTCGCCGCGGCCGCAAGGATCGTTACAAGGCCTATACTGACCGGGCCAAAGCGGCCTGGCTGGATTGGTTGGCGCAATCCTGACTGGACGTACGCGAAATCTCATGCCTAATGTTCAGGTATGAGTGAGAAATTTCTGAAGAACACTTACGATCTGCAGTCGCCCGAAGCCACGCGCGAGCACTATCAGAAATGGGCCGCGACCTATGACGAGGAGATCGGGGAGAACGGCTATGTCACACCGGGCCGCATAGCTGAAGCGCTTTGGTCGAAGCTCCCGGAACCCGACACGCCGATTCTGGATTATGGATGCGGAACAGGTTTGTCAGGCGTTGCCTTGTCACGGGTCGGATTCAAGACCATCGACGGCATGGATCCTACCCCCAAGATGCTTGAGGGAGCGGCTGCCAAGAATGTTTATCGCGATTTGAAAACTTTCGACATCACCAATCCGAACCCGCTCGTTCAAGGATCATACAAGGCCATTACCGCCGCCGGGGTTCTGGGCGTCGGCGCCGCTCCGCCTTCAACTTTCGACCTGCTAATGAAGGCGTTGCCAAAGGGTGGTCTGCTCGCATTTTCGCTCAATGATCATGCTTTGGCGGATCGTGCGTATACGGGTCGCCTAAGCGAATGGCTTGATATGGGTGCTGCACGACTATTGTTCCGCGAACATGGAACGCACCTTCCGGGATTGAACCTGAGGTCCGAAGTATACGTTGTTGAAAAAGCGTGACAATAACGACCCGTTTTGCCCCTTCGCCTACCGGACCTCTACATTTGGGACACGCCTTTTCTGCGCTGATCGCCCGAGACATGGCCCACGACAATGGTGGTACATTCCTGTTGAGGATCGAGGATATCGATACCTCGCGATCCCGGCTGCACTGGGAAACCCAAATCTATGACGACCTGCTTTGGCTAGGCTTGTCATGGCCAGAACCCGTCATACGCCAGAGCAGCAGACTGCCCCGTTACAGGCAAGCTCTGGAACACCTGATTTCCGAGGGTGTGGTCTATCCCTGCCGCTGCAATCGCACGGACATCGAGGCCGCAGCGGGCGCGCCACAAGAAGGCGTACCGCAATTCGGACCTGACGGGCGGATCTATCCGGGGACTTGCCGCGCGCGACCCATTTCGGAGACCGGGCCCGATGATGTTCTGCGTCTTGATATCTCAAAGGCGCTGGCGTGCACTGATCGTCGTTCATTTCAGGAAACCGGCCCGCAACATACCGGTTTGCATCGACTTGAACCGGACGTCCTGTTGGCTGGTGTTGGCGACATCATCCTTGTTAGGCGCAACATGGGAAGCTCCTATCACCTGTCGGTCGTTGTCGACGATGCAGATCAACAGATCACTCATGTCACAAGGGGCGAGGATCTGTTCGAAGCCACCCGGATTCACGTTCTTTTGCAAACACTTTTGGGCGTTCCAACACCGATCTATCACCATCACCGCCTGATCCGTGATGAGTTCGGCAAACGTCTGGCCAAGCGTGATGATGCCCGAGCAATAGGGAAATTTCGCGACGACGGCGCGACTCCGGAAGATATCCGGGCCTTGGTCGGGCTTTGAGGTCAGGCCTCGGGTGCCATCAACTCCACTTCTTCACCGTTCCGAACCGCGACATAGAAACAGCTCCGCCGGTTGGTGTGGCAGGCTGGGCCGGTCTGTCGGACCTTCACCAACAAGCAATCCCGATCGCAATCGACCTGAAAGTCCACCAATTCCTGCACGTGGCCGGAACTTTCACCCTTGACCCAGAAGGCCTGACGCGATCGGGACCAATAGGTCACGCGACCTGTTTCCAGCGTCTTCGCAACTGCCTCAGCATTCATCCAGGCCATCATCAGAACTTCGCCTGATGCCTCATCCTGGGCTATTGCAGGAACAAGGCCGGCATCGTTGTATTTCAGCGAAGAAGGATCGAACATCATGGACAAAAACCTTTTGCATCCCGGAGCACGGCCACTATGTATGGGGAACAGACCACGAGGGAAACCCATGTCCGGCGAGACCGATCTGATCAAGCTTTATTCCGGCCGCATACTGGCGCTCGCGGCGGATATTCCGCATCTCGAACGGCTGGAACACCCGGACGCAACAGTCAAGAAGCGTTCGCCCCTTTGTGGATCAACCGTGACAGTCGACATCAAGGTCGAAGACGGCAAAATCATCAATTTTGGGCAGGACGTAAAAGCGTGCGCATTGGGACAGGCATCGGCATCGGTCGTAGGGGGCGCCATCATAGGCGCGACGCGACAACAGGTTGAAGCCGCCCGAGATCAACTCAAGGCGATGCTCAAGAACGACGGACCTGCACCAGATGCCCCTTTTGATGGGCTGGAGGTGTTGATGCCAGCTCGCGACTATAAAAATCGCCACGCTTCAATCCTTTTGGTTTTGGATGCCACGGCAGAAGCAATGGCAAAGGCAGAGCAAGCCAATTGCGCATGAACATGGATTTTGCGAACAAACCGGCCTAGTCTGCGGCCAGTTTGTTGGTGGAGTTCATGTCTGATCTTCTCGAGACGTTTGTCACCCTTTGGGTGGTTATCGACCCCATTGGTACGATCCCTGTTTTTGTGGCCGTGACCGCAATGCTGGATGCCAGAGCGCGCCGATGGGCCGCATTTCAAGCCGCCCTTGTGAGTGCAGGGGTCCTTTTGTTTTTTCTGATCTTCGGTCAATTGCTGATCGAAGCTCTGGATATAGGGTTGAATTCGTTCCAGGTCGCAGGTGGAATCATTCTTTTCCTGTTCGCTCTCACCATGATCTTTGGAGAGAGCAAGGCAAACTCGGATCGGCGCCAGATAGAGGAAGAGACCGCCGAGGAAATCCAGAAACCAAATCCCGCCATATTCCCACTTGCCGTGCCTTCCCTTGCCTCTCCCGGTGCAATGCTCGCGATTGTCATCCTCACCGACAACACAAGGTTCGGCGTTGCCGACCAAACCATCACGGCGGCGGTCATGCTGACGGTGATCGCCATTGCGTTCGTCATGATGCTCTTGGCCGATCCGATCATTCGCCTGATCGGCCACGCAGGATCGGCCATTGTCAGTCGCGTGATGGGGATGATCCTGGCGTCGGTCGCCGCTCATTCCGTTTTGTCAGCTCTTCTTGATATCTTCGAGACCGGCCAGCTTTGAAAAAAACCGCCGCTCCTCCCGGGCGGAGAGGGCGGCGGCAGGTTGTGCGTGTCTCGCGAGGGATCCGGATAGCCAGTTCGAGGCCGAGGCATGGCCTCTCAAGGGTCTTGGGACAGGTCGTTACCCAGGCATCCAAATGGGGATAAAGATGCAGGCGGCCGGCACGAGATCGCAGGCAGAAAGGGTCAGAAACCTCCGGGCAGGTGCAGCGCAACCATCAGCATCACAACCAGGGAAGCGGCGCCAACAGCGTCTTGCAGCAGCGTTTCCTGCGAACGGTTCAATGCAGTCTTGATCTGCTTCAGCATGCTCTCACCTCCGGTCAGGTTTAATCCTTTGTTGACCTTTTGTTCTCATTTTTCAGCGAGTCTGTAAAGAACTTTTTGGGAACATTTGTGAACTTTAGGGGATTCTTTACCTAACCCACTGAAATCAAACGGATCGCCTGATCCTGTTTCATCAGCCACAAAAGAACACGAGCTGCCCTGCCCCGTTCCGACGTCAAGTCTGGGTCTGAAAACAGGAGCGAACGAGCGTCAGATTGCGCAACCGCCATCAAGCCGGCTTGACGCTCAAGGTCCGCGATCCGGAACTTGGGAAGCCCCGATTGTGCGGTTCCGATCAGATCTCCGGCGCCGCGCATTTGCAGGTCCGTTTCGGCAATCCTGAACCCATCTTCAGTCTCGCGCAGAACCTCCAGACGTCTGCGGCCCCCTTCGCTCAGCGGTGACTGATACATGAGCAAACAGGTCGAGTCGGCCTCGCCACGTCCAACACGGCCGCGAAGTTGATGCAATTGTGCGAGGCCGAATATCTCGGCCCGCTCTATTACCATGATCGACGCATTCGGGACGTTCACCCCAACTTCGATCACCGTGGTTGCCACCAGTACCTTGGTGTCACCCCCCTGAAACGCGGCCATCGCCTCGTCCTTTTCGGCTGGCGGCATTTGACCATGCACCAACCCGACCACGCCTTCGCCCAACACCGCACGCAGACGTTTGAAGCGTTCTTCGGCTGCGGTCAGGTCCGATACTTCGGATTCGTCAACAAGTGGACACACCCAGTAGCATTGGCGGCCTTCGGCAATGGCTCGGCGCAAGTGGTCCACAACCTCGTCCAGCCGTTGGGTACTGATGACGGCCGTTTTGATCGGCTTCCGTCCCGGTGGCTTTTCGTCCAGAACCGAAACATCCATGTCGCCGTACTGCGCAAGTGCAAGGCTGCGCGGAATGGGCGTTGCGGTCATCACCAGAACATCTGCCGCGACACCCTTTTCTGCCAGTTCCATCCTTTGCCGTACACCAAATCGATGCTGCTCGTCGACGATGGCGAGGCGAAGATCATGAAACGCCACGTCGCCTTGGAACACGGCGTGTGTACCGACAAGAATGTGAATGTCACCTCGTTTGAGCGCCTCCAGTTTGGCCTTGCGCTCTGCCCCTTTGTCACGACCGGTCAGGATCTCCAGCACCACGCCGGCGTCTTCTGCCAATGGGCGCAACCCTTCGAGATGTTGCCGGGCAAGAATCTCGGTCGGAGCCATCATTGCGCCTTGCCCGCCCGCCTCGACCGCGACCAACAACGCCATGAACGCCACCAGGGTCTTGCCTGCCCCGACGTCCCCCTGCAACAGACGGTTCATGCGAGTTGGTGCAGCCATGTCTGCGGCGATTTCTTCCATGGCTCGCACTTGCGCGCCTGTAGGCCGGTACGGGAGACTGCCCAAAACCTTGGATTGCAGAATGCCTGTTCCGACACTGATCAATCCGCGCGACTTTCGCTCGCGCTGACGGGCAAGCGCCAAAGTCAACTGATGTGCAAGCAATTCGTCATAGGCCAGCCGTGCGCGGGCCGGAGCGGTGGGAACCACGTCATCCAGCCCGCTGGGTTCATGTGCTGCCCTTATTGCCGCCTGCCAGTTGGGCCAGCCCTCCTTGGCCAACTGAGCCGGATCAATCCATTCCGACAGGTCCGGTGTCCGCGCCAAAGCACTTTGCGCGGCCTTGAAGGCCGTCTTTTGCGTCACACCCTGCGTAAGGTGATAAACCGGTTCGAAATCCGGAATATCGCCTGCCTCTTCCACCGGCAACATATGATCCGGGTGCACCATTTGCGCCATGCCGTCGAACAGTTCCAGCTTGCCTGACACGACGCGGCGCGCACCTTGGGGAAGGATCTTTTTCAGATAGTCACCACGGGCATGAAAGAAGACCAGTTGAAAATCTGTTTGTGAATCCTCGACATGGATTCGGTAGGCTCCTCCTTTGGTTCGTGGAGGCCGATGCGCGCCCACTGTTATTTCAACAGTCAGCGTAGACGGGAACTCTGCCCCTTTGATCGTATCCCGGCGCCGACGGTCAACTACGGCATAAGGCAAGGAAAACAACAGATCCCTCGGCGTCTCGATGTCGAGATGGCCGAAAAGCTGCGCTGTTTTCGGCCCCACTCCTTCCAGCGTCTCCACCCCGGCAAAAAGCGGGAAAAGCTGTTCTGGTCGCCCCTTCATGCGCTTTCGATCAGCTGCAGCCAACCGTCTTCGTCCAGCGTCTCGATACCGAGTTCGGCGGCTTTTTTTGCCTTTGATCCTGCACCGGGCCCAGCGACAAGCAGATCCGTTTTCTTGCTGACCGATCCGGCAACCTTAGCCCCCAGCGCTTCGGCCCGCGCTTTGGCTTCGGCACGTGTCATCTTTTCCAAAGTACCGGTAAACACCACAGTTTTCCCGGCTACGGGGCTGCCGGATGTATCGGGGCGTTTCGCATCCAACACCGTAAGCTGGGCCACCAGAGCATCGATGGTTTCACGCTCTGCCGGTTGTGCAAAGGCCGAGACCAGCGCCCGCGCCATGACCTCTCCGACACCGTCAATGCTCAACAGGTTTTTCCAATCCGGTCCCTCGAAACCAGCGGCCGCAGTAATCGAACGCTCGAACTCCGGCCAGGTGCTGTAGTGGTTGGCAATCAAGTTCGACGCTGCCTCGCCGACATGCCGGATACCCAGGGCAAACAATAGGCGTCCGAAGGGTATGGTACGTTTTTCATCAATCGCCGCCCAGAGGTTTGCGGCACTCTGTGCACCCCAACCTTTTCGCTTGGCGAGTTTGGTCAGGTTGGCCGCATCCCGATCGTGCAGCGTGAAGATGTCGACCGGAGTTTTCACCGGCAAATCGGGATCGTCGTAAAACATTTCAATCTGCTTGGCCCCTAGCCCCTCGATGTCAAACGCCTTGCGCGAAACAAAATGCTTCAGCTTTTCGACGGCTTGTGCAGGGCAAATTATACCCCCCACACAGCGGCGGACTGCATCCCCGTCCTCGCGGATTGCGTCGCTGCCACATTCCGGACACTTGAGCGGAAAAACAAAAGGCTCGGCCCCGGCCGGACGTTTGGCAAGATCGACATCTGCCACTTTGGGAATCACGTCTCCCGCGCGGTAGACCTGCACCCAATCCCCCTCGCGAATGTCCTTGCCACCGCGAATGGATCCTCCCTTGGCATCCCGACCGGCAATGTAGTCTTCGTTGTGCAATGTTGCGTTCGAGACGACTACACCGCCAACCGTCACCGGTGACAGGCGCGCCACTGGGCTGAGAGCGCCGGTCCGGCCTACCTGAATGTCGATTGATTCCAATCGGGTCCAAGCGAGTTCAGCAGGGAATTTGTGCGCAATCGCCCAACGGGGTGTTGTCGAACGGAATCCCAATCGCGCCTGCAGGGAAAGATCATTGATCTTATAGACCACACCGTCGATATCGTAACCCAAGGTCGCCCGCTGCGCCTCGATCTCGCGGTAGTGCGCAATCATGTCCTTGGTCGTTTCACAAAGTCGGGTCAACGGGTTGGTCTGAAACCCCAACTGATCCAACCGTCCAATTGCGCGCATCTGAGTATCGCCCAGTGGTTCAGACACCTCACCCCAGGAATAGGCAAAGAACTGCAAGGGGCGTGCGCGCGTGATCTCGGCATCCAGTTGCCGCAGCGACCCGGCGGCTGCGTTGCGCGGGTTGGCAAAAAGCTTGCCCCCGACTTCCGCCTGACGCGCATTGAGCGCCTCGAAATCGGCATGCGACATGTAGACTTCACCTCGCACTTCAAGAACGGCGGGAGCACCGTTCAGTCGGTGCGGGATGTCCGGGACCGTCCGGGCATTCGCAGTGACATTTTCACCGATCTCTCCATCACCCCGCGTTGCAGCCTGAACCAGGTCTCCGTTCTCATAGCGCAAGGACAAGGACAGCCCGTCTATCTTTGGTTCCGCAGTATAGCTGAGTGACGTCTCGTCACCTAATCCGAGGTATTTTCGGATTGAACGGTCGAAATCTGTCACATCGTCGTCGTCGAACGCATTTCCCAGTGACAGCATCCGAACCGCGTGGGTAACCTTGGCAAACCCGTCGCTTGCCCTCGCGCCGATCAACTCAGTCGGGCTGTCCATACGCTTGAGCCCCGGGAACCGGGCTTCGATTTCCGAATTGCGGCGCTTTAGAGCATCGTATTCCGCATCGGAAATCTCTGGTGCGTCGAGAACATGATAGAGTTCGTTCGCCCGGTGTAACAGGGCCGAAAGACGCGCCAGTTCTTCCTGGGCCTGAGCCCGGGTCAATTTTCCCACCGGTAGAGTGTCGTTCATGGCCCCGCCCTGTTGGTCGATCTTGATCACCAGTGATAGGGCGAGGCCATGTTCAGGTCCAGATGTGCCGTGTCGTGAGTGGCGTTTCCGTCCGGGACCTCCGGGACGGTATTTTCAAACGTTCAGGCGTTGACAGCCAATCTGACATTGTCGAGCGGTTTGGTTTGCGGATCGCGCAGGACGTAACCGCGCCCCCAAACCGTTTCGATATAGTTTTCTCCACCGGTCGCATTGCTCAGCTTCTTGCGCAGCTTGCAAATGAATACATCGATGATTTTCAACTCCGGCTCGTCCATCCCACCATAAAGATGGTTAAGAAACATCTCCTTGGTCAGGGTGGTTCCTTTTCGCAAACTCAGCAATTCCAACATTTGATATTCCTTGCCAGTCAGATGAACCGACTTTTCATCTACCTCGACAGTCTTTGCGTCCAAGTTGACTGAAACCCGCCCCGTTCGGATAATCGATTGGGAATGCCCCTTGGAGCGGCGAATAATGGCGTGGATACGCGCCACCAATTCTTCCCGATGAAACGGTTTGGTCAGATAGTCGTCAGCGCCAAACCCGAAGCCTTTGATTTTGCTTTCCGTGTCATCCGCTCCTGATAAGATCAGAATTGGCGTCTCCACCCGAGCTATACGCAACTGACGAAGAACTTCGTGCCCGGTCATATCCGGCAAGTTCAAATCCAAAAGAATAAGATCGTAATCATAAAGCTTGGCCAGATCGATCCCCTCTTCCCCGAGATCGGTGGCATAGACATTCAGATTCGCATGCGTCAGCATCAGCTCGATACTTTTAGAGGTCGTAGGATCATCCTCAACAAGTAGTATGCGCATTACTATCTCTCCGCTTCAATCTTGCTCCAACTTCAAACCGAACCTGATCAAGAATGGTTAATCTCTCGTTAATGATGATTTTAATATTATCTCTCTCCTTTAGGTTGTCTATATTTTTTGATTGCTGTCACTTTCAACGCGTCGATTCCGTGATCGGCAATTGCGGCAATCCAGCCTTTCATTTCCTCATCACTCAAGCCGTATTTCTTTTGCGCTTCGGACATGGTAACGAGGCCATATAAGACAGCACGCACGACCATAGCTTTCCTGGACGCGACCCAGCGCGTTGTATCGTCGGGCGGCAAGTCAGCGCGTGACAGAATCGATCCATCCGGCAAGGTAACGGAACGCGGACCTTGGACTTTATGCAAATACATCGCCTGCTCCTCAATCTGGTCATACACCAGTTTTTCCCAGCCTACTTAACTTCAGGTGAAACCGCCTCTTGAGAGTATCTAGGATTTTCCTATATTCTGCCGGTCTTTCTAAACCCGGACTGGAATTGCTCTGATGGCTCTGGATCACGAGACCCCACTCAACTCTCTTGGCTTTGCCAAACCGCCTTCGGAGACTCGTGTTGTGGTCGCGATGTCCGGCGGCGTGGACAGCTCCGTAGTTGCGGCCTCTCTGGCAGATCAGGGCTATGACGTCGTCGGCGTGACACTCCAGCTATATGACCACGGTGCAGCTTTGGCCAAAAAGGGCGCGTGCTGCGCCGGGATCGATATCCATGACGCCCGCCGTGTAGCCGAGGAACGTGGATTTCCGCACTATGTTCTCGACTATGAGAACATTTTCAAAGACGCCGTCATCGACGAATTCGCCGACAGTTACCTGGCTGGGGCTACGCCGGTGCCCTGCATTCGTTGCAACGAACGGGTAAAGTTCAAGGATTTGCTGGAGACGGCAAAAGATCTTGAAGCCGATTGCATGGCAACCGGCCACTATATTCAACGCAAGATGGGACCCGGAGGTGCAGAGCTTCATTGCGCCGAAGACGCAAACAGGGACCAATCCTATTTCCTTTTTTCCACCACGCCGGAACAGTTGGACTTTCTGCGATTTCCGCTGGGGCATCTGCCATCAAAGAACGCGACACGGGAAATGGCGGCGCAATATGGTCTGGCGGTTGCGGATAAACCGGACAGTCAGGACATCTGTTTCGTTCCAAATGGAAATTATGCAAGTGTGATCGAGAAACTCCGCCCCGGAGCAGCAGAACCGGGCGAGATTGTCCATGCCGACGGGCGAGCGCTGGGCCAGCACAACGGTGTTATCCACTATACGATCGGCCAGCGCAGAGGCTTGGGAATTGGCGGACTTGAAGAGCCACTTTATGTGGTCCGACTTGACGTGGACAAAAAACACGTGGTGGTTGGCCCGAAAGACCTGCTTGCAACCCGCACTGTACCCGTGCGGGAAATCAACTGGCTTGGCGATGACCCTTTCACTTCGCGCTCTGAATGGCATATGTCCGTCAAGGTCCGGTCGACCCGCCCACCACGAGAAGCCATCCTGCGCCCGCTTTCGGGCACGACCGCCGAAGTCGAACTATTGACGCCCGAGGAAGGAATTTCACCCGGACAAGCCTGTGTATTTTATGAAACGGGCGGCAGCCGCATCTTTGGCGGCGGTTGGATCTGGCGCGGTTATTGAATTGCGTAAGTTCCCGCTGAGGACTGACCCGGTGTGGTCCTTTTCAACGTTTCCGGATCTGAAGGTGTAGACGCCCCCGCTGGCCTCGATGTGCCATTGTGGGTTTGCAAACAACCTGAATGGAGGCGTCTATGGGAGAGATTGGCCTGGATTTGGCGAAGAATGTGTTCCAGGTGCACGGGGCGGATAGAACAGGTCACCCTGTTCTTCGGAAGAAACTGCGCAGAGGCCAGGTCCTCGAGTACTTTGCCAAATTGCCGCGTTGCCTAGTTGCAATGGAGGCCTGTGCCAGTGCGCACTACTGGGGGCGCGAGATCGGTCGTTTGGGTCACGAAGTCAGGCTGATCCATCCGGCCTACGTGAAACCATTCGTCAAACGTCAGAAGAACGATATGGCCGATGCGGAAGCGATCTGTGAAGCTGCAAGCCGACCAACGATGCGCTTTGTTGCCGTGAAGAGTGAAGAGACCCAGGCGTCCGCGATGGTTCTTCGGGCTCGCGAGCTGTTGGTTCGGCAGCGCACACAATTGATCAATGCTGTGCGAGGTCACCTTGGAGAGCTCGGTCAGGTGGCCCCGCAGGGTGCCTGCAACATTCGCAAGCTGATTGCTTTGGTGGATGCTGGTGATAGCGCGATCCCGAATGTGGCCCGGGAGTGCCTTGAAAGGCTGATCAGCATGCTGGGCCAACTGGACGGTCAGATCAAAGAACTGGATGCCGAGATTGCCCGCCGCGCGCGGTCAAACGAGATGGCACGCCGCTTGATGACGGTGCCTGGAATTGGCCCGCTCATCGCAACTGCGCTGGTTGCCCTGGCCCCGCCGCCGGAAACGTTCCGCCGTGGTCGGGATTTCGCCGCCTGGCTCGGGCTGGTTCCAAGACAGCATTCAACAGGGGGAAAACAGCGCCTCGGGACGACAACAAAAATGGGAGAACGTTCGCTCAGGCGATTATTAATCATCGGCGCTAACAGCGTTGTCATGTGGCGTGCTCGAACCAGAATGGGAACGGATCCCTGGCTTGCCCGCATGATCGAACGCAAGCCGCCACTGCTGGTTCGGGTGGCCCTTGCGAACAAGATGGCGAGGATCGTTTGGGCCTTGATGAGCACAGGGGAAGTCTACCGGCCTCCGACCGCCAACGCGTAAAGCGTCTGCGGCTGCGGCTGCGAGGCGGCGGAAACGGAAGAGGACAATGGACGGTATGGCATAAGGATCGTGAGACCGGGTCGGGAAAACCAGCTTGCGACAGAGTGCTTCGAGCACGTGGTTTTGAATTGGACCGGATCCGCTAACACCATAGGGGCCAGCGGCATGTGCAAAGGCCGCGTAACAGGCCGAACACATGTCAGTACCCGAACCGATGCTAAAGACCGATCAAATTACCTCTTGCGTTTTGGGCGTCTACACATGTCGCAAACTCTGGCCGGCGTATTGCACCTTCGCGCGGTTTGATCCGACTGTTGGTTTGACTGCGGCACTGTTCAGGAATGCCAATGATCGACGTCAAAGGTGCACACTTTCCGCAATCGGTCATCTTGTTCGCGGTCTATTTCCATGTCCGGGGCGACGTCCTGCACCGAGACCTGGAAGAGATCATGGCGGAACGCGGCGTGTCGGTTGATCAGGCGACGCTGAACCGCTGGGTCGTGAAGTACTCCCCTCAGATCGATCAGATAGCGCCGAAAAGAATGATCAAGACAGCGGAAACCTGGCGCATGGATGTGGAGTAGCCCCCTGAAAGTGGTCCACCAACTGGGATAGATTGTCCCGCAATTTGGAGGATCAGCGATGGCTGGAAAGCGTGAGAAGCCTGAAGAGATCGTATCGAAGCTTCGGCAGGTTGAAGTTCTGCAAGGACAAGGCATGACGATAGCGGAGGCGGTGCGTCAGATCGGCGTAACGCAGCAGACCTATTATCGGTGGCGCAAACTGTATGGCGGGATGGGCCGTGCTCAGCTCAAGCGGTTGAAAGAACTGGAGAAGGAGAACCAGCGCCTGAGGCGGGCGGTTTCCGATCTGACGCTGGACAAACTCATTCTGACCGAGGCGGCACGGGGAAACTTCTGAGCCCTTCACGTCGCCGTAAATGCATTGACCATGTGCGTCAGGAGCTGGGTGTGTCTGAGCGCCGTGCCTGCCGCACACTGGGCCAACACCGATCCACGCAGCGCAAGGTACCGCAGGGCCGGTCCGATGAAGAACAGTTGACCGACGACATCATCGAGCTGGCCGACAAATACGGTCGCTACGGCTATCGCATGGTCACAGGCCTGCTCAACAACGCAGGCTGGCATGTGAACCACAAACGCGTTGAACGGATTTGGCGACGTGAAGGGCTGAAGGTGCCGCAAAAGCAGAAGAAAAAAGGACGGCTCTGGCTGAACGATGGCTCCTGCGTGCGGCTCAGACCGGAGAGGCCCAACCACGTCTGGTCCTATGACTTTGTCCAGGACCGCACCGATGATGGGCGGGCCTATCGCACACTCAACATCATCGATGAATACACCAAGGAGGCGCTGATGATCCGCGTCGACCGCAAGCTGAACTCAACGGATGTGCTGGATGCCCTGACGGATCTATTCATCCTGCGGGGGCCACCCGAGTACATACGAAGTGACAACGTCCTATATCGGGAAGATTTGGCTGCTTAGGTCAGCAGGTCATGGGGCATCCGGTGTCCCGGATGCCCTGATATGGTTGCCCAAACGGTCTCCGCCGTCAAGAAGCGGTCTCTCCCATAGCAAACACAGGGTACGCGCGATGGCGGCCCTCACCGTCCTTAAGACGAGATCCAAAATCCCAAGCGGAAGACCTGAACATTATCTACGAGGTCAGCGAACTGCCTCCACGGCTCTGATCAGACAAAGGTCCTTCCGCCTGGGCTCACCCCCTCGAAGAAGGGGCGATAGGGTTCGCCGTGTTTGACTACGGCGTGTACGGTGCGCGCCATCTTGGCCGCGATCGCGGTGTAGGCCTTGCGGCGCAGACGGGCATTGTGTCGGTCCCGCGCGATGTAGCGTTCGAACTTGTCGCGGAAGCTGTTCGTGCGTTTGAGCACGGCAACCTGGCCAGCCATCCAGAAGGTTCGGCGAAGTCGCGCATTGCCGTATTTGGAGATGCGGCTCTGGCCGCGGAACATGCCAGACTGCACGGTTGCGAGATCCATACCACAGAACTTCAGGATTTGGCGGTGATGACGGAAACGGCGCAGATCGCCGGCTTCCGCCAAGATGGTCAGGGCATTGATCGGGCCGATACCGGGGATGGTTGTTAGAAGCTGATAATCGGGATGATCGCACAGAAGCTCGACGGCCCGCGCCTCGATCTCGTTGCGCTGGCGAACCAGGCTTCGGCCTTCGGCCAGCACAAGGCGGAACATACGAACGGCGTCGGAATCTGGGCTGACGGGTAATCCCACTGAACCAACCGCTGTTGCGTAAATATCTGAGAGTAAGCGTTCTTTTGAGACCTTCCGGCCGACCACCTGCCACGCATCAGCAACGAAGGCCTCACGGCTCATTGCCGTGATCATATGCGGTGTCGGATACTTCTCGAGGAATGCCAAAAACCAGTCTGTGCGCGAGCTGCGGTGAAAGCGTTCGGCCTCGGGAAAGTACAGCGGCAGGTAATGCGTCAGGATACGATGCCACAGCTCGGTCTTCGAACGCGATACGATCTCATGGGTCTTCGACAGCTCCTGGATGTCGGCAACGCCGGTCGCGAGCGGATCGTGGAAAAACTGCACTGCGCCGATCTCCAGCATGTGCAGGATGACCTGGGCGTCCTTCGGGTCGTTCTTGTCCCAGCTGTTGTGCAGGGCTTCGCGCGTCCGGGCCAGGCCCACCGAAGAGACAAGCTTCAGTTCGAACCCGGCTTGGCCGAGATGGTGCGCCAGCGTTCTATGATAGTTGCCGGTCGCCTCGAACGCGATCCGAACCGGCAGGTCGTAGCTGGCGAGGATGGCAGACAAGCGCTGGAAGTCTTCCAGCGTGTTCATGATTGTCAAACGTCGGCGGTGCCTTTTGCCGGGGATGCCGATCAGCGCCTCATGGCGATGTTTAGAAATGTCGATAGCGACCAGCACGGTCGAAGCGGTAGAATAGGTGGCGGTCATAGCCGGTCTCCTCATCAGTGTGGTTTGTGCAAAACCACTGTTGAGACCTGAGACCCGGTTATGGCCACCCGCTGCGCTATTTGGGGGCTGCGCGCGTGGCCATAACCTTAAACAAACGCTTCTTCCCAAGGAGCTATGGTCCAGAGTTCATTGCCCAGAAGGTGCGCAACTGGATCGCCGCTGTCGGCGCCAAGACGGCCTATATCGAACCTGGGTCGCCCTGGGAGAACGGATATTGCGAAAGCTTCAACGCCCGCTTCAGGGACGAATTGCTCAACGGCGAAATCTTTTACTCGCTCAGAGAGGCCCAGATTCTGATCGAGCAATGGCGGGTCCATTACAACACGGTCAGGCCGCACAGCGCTTTGGCATATCGTCCGCCAGCACCAGAAAGCATCGTTCCGATAGACCAAAGGCCGACAATGCACTAACCATCAAACCGGACCACCCGAAGGGGGCACGCCAGATGAGGTCTACGTGTAAGTTCGTGGTGAATGGGTTTATTTGTGCCGGGCCGTCGACGGTGACGGTCAAACCCTTGATTAAATGTTGTCAACGAAGCGCGACACGAAAACTGCAATGAAATTCTTCGCCTACGCGCTGTTTCATAATGGCGTCCAAAAACGGACCACAATTGACGAAAGTCGTAGTAACGCCGCCGGGTTCAAGGGAGTGAACAAGATTTTCAGGCGGTTGCAGATACCTGTCAAGATCGACACCGTCAGATCGAAGTACCTCAACACCATCGTCGAGCGGGATCATCGTTTCATAAAGCGGCTCACGAGACCTGTGCTCGGGTTCAAATGCTTCATCTCAGCATCAGCAACACGCGCGCGCATCGAGGTGGCCAACGCGATTCGCAAAGATCAACTCGGACCTTCGACAAACGGATTCCGTCAATTTGCGGAGCTCACAGGATGAATAAACCCAACCTGAGCGTTGGCTTTGACCCACCGAAAAGTTTGCGACAGATCCGCGGCGAAGTCCTCCAACGTGGCTAGAATCTGGTTGAAGACTACAGAGGCTGATTCAAAAGGCAAACCGAACCCTTACCTCTGCATTCGCTCCAGAACGGCCCGTGCCGCCCGGAGACCCGGCGCTTCGCCACCTCGTCCCAGACGTTCCATCGTGACTCTCATCGCGTCGGCCTGAGATCGCGGATTGGAATGCACCTGTCGCAATTGGTCGGCGATTTCCGACGGCTGGCAGGCCGGTCCCAGACATTCCGGAACCGTGCGACTTTCACTCACCAGATTGACCAACGTAACAGTATCAAGATTGACCATTCTTTCGGCCATTTTCTGTGTCAGCCAACTGAGTTTATATGCAATTACCATCGGTGTGGCCTGAGCGGCCAACTCTAACGAAACAGTCCCAGATGCGGCCAGCGCCAGTTCGGCGGCAGCAAAACTCGCGCGTTTATAGGCCCCGGCCTGAACCGCGTCGGTTTTACGTGGATCCAAAATGACCGGCTTTCCTGGCCAGTCCGTTATTTGGGTGGCTACGTGCTCGGCCATGTGGGCCACCACCGGGACCACTACACGCATTTCCGGCTTATCTTTCAGAAACAACCGTTGCGCTTCGCCGAATATGGGAGCCAGCCTATCTATTTCGCCGCGACGTGAACCAGGCAGCACCAGCAGAAGCGGAGCTTCGCCCAGATCATAGGCGGCTCGAAATTCGGCAACGTCTTCAGCAGTGGCGACAGGTTCGCTGACGACCGGATGCCCGACGAAATCGCACTCCATCCCTGCACGCTCCATGAAGGGCGGCTCGAACGGTAACAAAGCCAGAACGTGATCAATGACCTTTGCCATCTTGCCTGCCCGTCCAGGCCGCCAGGCCCAGACGCTGGGGGCCACATAGTGAACTGTGCGAATGTCGCTTTCTGCTTTGACCCGTTTTGCCACACGCAGCGAAAAATCCGGGCTGTCGATGGTGATCATGACGTCCGGCTTGGTGTCCAATACCGCCTGTGCAGTCTCGGCGATACGACGTTTGAGATGAAAGAACTTCGGAAGAACCTCTACCAAGCCCATGACACTGAGTTCCGCCATGGGAAACCGACTGACCAGGCCATTCGCCTCCATCAGGGGGCCGCCAATCCCATCGAACGCCATCCCAGGGTCGAGAGTTTTCAGGCCCTCCATCAGGGCCCCGCCCAACCGGTCACCGGATGGTTCACCAGCCAGCAGGAAGACCCGCATCAGACCGCACGCTCCCGCACCAGCAGGAACAGGCCAAGGCGGTTGCATTCTTCGACCACGGTTTTACGATCCAGAACCATAACCCCGCCTTTTTCAATCACGATACCAGACAGTCCAGCCACAACAGCAGCGGTTACAGTGTCAGGGCCAATGACAGGCAAATCGACCCGCCGGTCCTGATCCGGTTTCGGTGCCTTGAACAGGACACCACCACCCGCATCAGGACGTTGCGTCAACGACTCCAGCATCCAGTTTGTGCCAAACACGCCTTCTATTGCCAATGCTTGCCCATGCAGAACGACGCAGGCCTGGCCGATATCCGCTGCACTCATTGCCCTCAGAATGCCCGCTCCCCGATCGGCATCCGCCAAATCTTCATCGGATGGTAACGCATCCGTCAAACACCCCAAAGGCGGCAGAATATCCGGGGCAAGCTCGTGCGCGGCCCGCACCTGCAACCCTGAATCCTCGAAGATACCGATAACTGCCCGCAGTGCACCGTCATCGCCGGACATGATCGCTCGCTGAAGAACCGGCACAAGCGGAAGAGTTTGCGCATCGATCCGCTTGGGATCGATTACCGGTCGGCGTACTGTACCCGCCATACAAACCTCGGTCACGCCCTGGGCCAAGAGATCGGCAATAAAACTTCCCAACTTCTCTAGAGGGAACAACTTGTCGACCGGCATTTGGTCAGGTTCGAACCCCTCCAACGCGCATATCAGAGGGCGCTCGGGCAATCTGGCCACCAACTCGTCCGGCAAGGCACCAGTTCCTGCGATCAGTGCCAACATGAGGTCATTTTCCCGGCGTCAGGAAGGAGCGGTCGGTATCGCCGGTCACGAAATCAACGATCCTTTGCACGTATTCGCTGTGACTCGTTTCTCCAACGCGTTTGGCGCGCTCCATGAACGTCCCCCCACCCTCGGAAAGCTCACGAAACGCTGCACGCAGCGCGGAAATATCCTCGCGTGGAACGCCACGTCGCTTGAGCCCAACCAGATTGAGACCATCAAGTACCCCACGTGGCCCCTGAACCAATCCGTAAGGGATCACGTCATTGGGAACCATTGTAAGCGCTCCGATAATCGCGCCCCGACCGACGCGCACCCATTGATGCAATCCCGAGATACCACCCACGATCACGTCATCTTCGATGATACAGTGACCAGCCGCACCTGCGTGATTGACCATGATGACACGGTTGCCGATCTGCACGTCGTGAGCCACGTGGACACCCGCCATCAACAAACAATCATCGCCGATCCTGGTAACACCGCCGCCACCCACGGTGCCGGAATTGACAGTGACATGCTCGCGGATGCGGTTTCGTTTGCCGATTTCCAGCCGCGTATTTTCGCCCTGGAACTTCAAATCCTGTGGGATTTCACCAATCACCGCGAAATTGAAGATGACTGTATCTTCTCCGACCGAGGTTTCACCGGTGACAACGACATGGGATTTTAACTCTACCCGATCAGCCAAGTTGACCTGCGGTCCAACATAGCAAAAAGGACCAATCACACAGTCCCGACCGATGGCTGCGCCGTCTTCAACAATAGCGCTGGGGTGAACACGGCTCATGTCGTTTTTTCCATATCCCAATCGACATAAGCCGAAAACTCGGCTTCGGCAGCCACTTCTCCATCCACGGTTGCGCGTCCGCTGAACTTGAAAATCTTGCCACCAACCTTGCCGCGCACGGTTTCGACATGCATTTCCAATACGTCGCCTGGCACAACCTTGCGCCGGAATTTGCACTTGTCGATATTCATGAAATAAATCAGCAGTTCGCTGTCGATGACATTCATGCCGACCCCCAGCATTACCCCTGCCGTCTGTGCCATCGCCTCGACAATCGTGACGCCGGGCATAATCGGGGTTCCGGGGAAATGTCCCTGAAAATGCGGCTCGTTCATTGTGACGTTCTTGATGCCCACTGCTGAGTGGTAGCCCTTGATATCGACAACCTTGTCGACCAGCAGAAACGGATAGCGATGCGGCAGAATACGCTGAATCAGCTGGATGTCTGCACTCTTGGTTTCCGTGGTCATGGCGCGATTTTCCTGTTCTGGATGTCTTTCATGCGTGGTTAGCAATACAGTTCGGTTAGGGCAAGCGTACCTACTCCGTATCGCGGTTTTCCAACTCTCGCCCGTCACCAATCGCGGCATTGATACGGGCGATTGCCAAATCGGTGATATCCGTTGCGTCCGAGCTTAAAAACACATTGGAGCGTTCCAGGATCACTCCTGCCCCGGTATCCTGCATGAGGCGGGCAAGAACAGGTCTTACCAACTCTCGAAACATGGCCCGCGCTCGATCCGTTCTCGCTGTAAGCGCATCCAGTTTCGCCTTTTGCCCATCCCGGTGTGATTGGACTTTATTGTCAAATGCATCCGCCAGTTCGCGAAACGCATCGGGTTCCATGTCACGACGCAGTGCGGTCAGTTCTTTTTCTTCGCGGCTCAGGTCGGCGATGATCCGTTCGTTCTCGGCGGCGAGCATCGCTCCTTCTGCCTCAATCTCCTCGATAACCCGCCGCCCGAAAGCCGATTCAGAAAAGAGTTTTTCACTGGATATCGTAAGGATGTCTTTCTCGGGCAAACCGAGCTGTTGCGCATTGACTGGGAAGGGAGAGTAGTGAACCAGAAACAAACACAAGGCCCAAATCGGGCCTTGTGTCAGAAACTGGCGAACATAGGTGTTCATTCGGCCTCAGAACCGTGCCTGAATTGTCAGGTCAAAGCTCTGCTCCTTGTCGAAGTCTTCCTTTTTGAGTGCCTTTGAGAAGTTGAAGCGTAGCGGCCCGAAACCTGTAGTCCAAAGGAATGACAACCCGATCACATGGCGAACCGAGCCATCCGCCCCAACGATATTGCCGCCAGCGGTATTCACGTTGTCCAGATTGTAGAGGTTCCCCACGTCATAAAACACACCGCCACGCAGCCCAAGCTCCTCCGGTAATCCCAACGGGAAATCCGCCTCGAAACGCGCGACCCAGTAATAGTTGCCTCCAATGGCGTCATCCTGGCCGTTGGACAGATCGCGCGGCCCGATCCCGGCTGGTTCAAAACCACGGAACGTGTTGGGCCCCAGGATGAAGCGGTCGATAGTACGGCTAAAGTTGTCCCCGCTCCAGGAAAGAGCCCCTACTTCCAAGTCGGCGCGCAGCGTCACTTCTTCATTCAGAACCCTTTGCTGAGCAACAGCCCTGGCAGTGGTTTTGATGTATTCATTGTCACCACCCAAACCGGCTGCATCTACACCAACCTGGAACAGCACACCGGCATTCGGGTTCAAACCGCCAATACGGCTGTCATAGGTGTATGACAGGCCCAATGAGCTCGAAGTCAATTCACCCTGATTGATTTCCGACTGAATAACACTACCGACAGCCTGATCTTCCCGCGAGATCATTTCGCTATCATCCCAACTGTAGCGCAGGGTAAGCGTAGAAAGCTCGCCGATCGCATAACTCAGGGACGGATTGAAGAAAACACGCTTGGTGTCATAGTTCGCAAAGCTCGAGTTTTGCCTGGCCAAACCCAAACCCAGGTCGAACCGCAAACGACGGCCCAACAGATATGGTTCCGAGAAATTGATTGCATATTGCTCAGAGTCCTGTGCGGTCGACAAGGTCAGGCCAAGTGTTTGACCGCGCCCAAGGAAGTTGGTTTCCTGAAGGCCGACCGCAACACCAAAACCATCCGAAATCGAGTAGCTGCCACCAAGGTTGAGCGAACCAGTTGGCTGTTCTTCAACGTCCACGTCAACAATTACCTGACTTGGTGACGTTCCTTCGCGGGTCTCAACGTCAGCGGTCGAAAAGAAACCCAAAGCGCGAATTCGTTCTGCGCTTTGACGGATTTCACGCGGGTTGAATGGATCACCTTCCACGGTGTCGAACTGCCGGCGGATCACGCGATCAAGTGTTGTGGTATTCCCCTCAATGTCGATCCGCTCGACAAAGATGCGCGGTCCTTTGACCAGTGCGAAGGTGACATCCAGCGTCAAATTTCTATCGTTCCGATTCACGCGAGGCTCGACACGCAGAAAGTCCACTCCCTGCTTCAGACCAAGCCTCTCCAACCGAACTAACGAGTTCTCAACATGCGATGGTGAATAAATCACACCCGGCTTGATCTTCAGCGCAGCCTGATATGGTGCCGCATCAACACCAGGGATTTCGCTAACCACCGAAACATTGCCGAACTTGAACTGCTGGCCCTCTGTCACGTTCATGACCAGAAAGAACGCATCGCGTTCACGGGTGAATTCCACGTTGGCGCTGTTGACGCGGAAATCAACATATCCGCGCGACAGGTAGAAATCGCGAAGCACTTGTTTGTCAAACTCAATGCGATCCGCAATGAAGGTATCCGAGCGGAAAAAGGCCCGTAAAAGACCGGCCTGCTTGGTTTCCAGAACCCTGCGCAAGCGGCGGTCGGAATAAACGCGGTTGCCAACAAAGCTAACTCTTTCGATCTCGATCGTATCGCCCTCGGCGATTTCGAAAACCAGATCGACGCGGTTATCGCTGCGCCTGATGATCCTTGGAACGACAGTTGCCGCGACCCGCCCCTGTGCCGAGTAAATCTCGGCAATCAAATTTGCGTCTTTTTCAGCCTGTTCGGGTGTGAACACCCTGCGCGACTCGGACTGGATCACTTCCTGCAAACGGTCGTCGTTGATGCGTCGATTGCCTTCGAAACTGATCTTGTTGATCGTCGGGTTTTCTTTGACCGAAATAACCAAGGTATTGCCACGAGGCGTGAGTTCGACTGTCTCAAAAACACCACTGTCAAGCAGACGCTGAAAGGCGTCATTCAACTGTCCAGCGGTCACTTCCTGCCCCCGTTCTATGCCGGCACGCGAAACAACGGTTGTGTCATCAATACGCTGATTGCCTTCGACCTGGATCGAGTTGAAAGTGTATGTTTGCGCCAGTGCGGCCCCGGTTGTAGAGAAACTGGCCGCAGCAAAGACCAGAAAAATAGAAAGTACAGCGCGCAACAAGATATAGCTATGCACCGTGTTTCGATCGCAGGATGTGCGCGCGCCTCTGCCGTCACTCATGTTATCAATCCAAGTTTTTGTGGCCCTAGAATGGTCACTACCGGGATATCTGCATGTTGTCAAAACCACAAAAGCAAAGCGCGACCAAAAGGTCGCGCGGTTCGGGATTGCTCATAACAAAGAATCAGAGGCTCAGCACATACGCTCCTGCCGCTAGTGCCAGCGCAATCGCTCCAAAACTGAGAAACCTATCCCAGTTCAAAGACATGATGAGGCTGATGCCGCGATACGAAGTTTGCAGAGAATGAATCATGGTTTGATCGACAGAATGATGTGGTTCAGTTGAGCCAGCCTAGCTTTGGAATGAGGCATTACTGAGGCGGAATTGAGGCGTATCGCCACTGTTCCATTTACTCAGCAGAACAAGTCATTGCTAAGGGAAAACACCATCAATGACAGGATCAACGTGATCCCGACCCCCATCAACACCTTCAACGCCGCATCACTGGGTGGGCGTCCGGCAATGGCTTCGTAGGCATAAAACACCAGATGCCCCCCATCCAACGCCGGGATCGGGAACAGATTCAGCATTCCAACTGCGGTCGACAGAACAGCGATGAACCAAATGAAACTTTGCGCCCCCTGGCTGGCCATGGCGCCGGATGTTTCCGCAATACCGATAGGTCCGGAAATATTGCAAGTACTGATCGCACCAGTGATCATGTGCCATATGCCAGACAATGACCCTTCGACAATTCTCATCGTCTGTGCAGCGCCATCGCCGAGTGCTGTCAGAAAACCGGTTGGTTCGGTGGCAGGTTCCAGCATCATCCCGCCAACAATCCCAATCCGCCAGTGCGTGACAAACCCGCCTTCGGGTTGCGGCTCATCCGTACGTCTGGGTGCCAACGCGAATTCGTGCGTTTGCCCGTCCCGCCAGACATCCAACAGCAATACGCGTCCATCGGATGTTTCGACGCGCTCTTTCAATTGAGAAAAGGCAAAGATCGGATCGCCATCAACGGACAGAATAACGTCCCCCGGTTCCAACTCAATGTCCATCGCCGCGCTGCGAGGAGCAACTTGTTGAATCAAAGGTGGAAACAGCCAAGGACCTTTGACAACCAGTTCTTGTCCATCCCGTAGAACCGTGTAGTCCAAAGACGCGGACTCAGGCAGGCTGTCGACAAATCCGGACCATTGGGCGCTTTGGTCGAAATCCGGTGTATTTACTCCATTGATTGCTCTGATTTCGTCGCCGATCCGCAACTCTTGAACCGTGTTCGGCAACGGGAACAATTCTCCAACAGTCAGGGGGCTTTTGGCCTGTCCCTGAAACATGAATATCAAACCGAATACGATAATCGACATAATAAAATTAAAGACCGGCCCAGCGGCAACAGTTGCTGTACGCGCCCAAAGCGGTGCGCCGTGCATGGTGTGGCGGATATCATCCGGATTGTTGCGATAGATCTCGGCCATTGACTCGCCATCCTTGCCCGATGCCGCGTTGGCATCCCCCAGGAATTTGACGTAGCCACCAAATGGCAGGGCCGCGATCTGCCAACGCGTGCCATGCTTGTCCATCCGACTCCACAAGACCGGTCCGAAACCCAGGGAAAACACTTCGGCGTGTATGCCGGTCCAACGGCCAACGATATAGTGGCCATATTCGTGCACGGCCACAATAACAGACAGCGCCACGACAAAGGCCAGAATCGTATACATAAATCCGCCAAATTGCGGGATCAGAGTGATGATATCCAAGTTTTTATCCTGCTCGTTTCAGCATCGCGTCATCTGTCCACCTACGTGCCAGATGGTCTGTTTGCTTAACGTTATCAAGGGTCATTGGGGCGTCAATAAGACCTGAAGCGCCCTCAAATCTGTCAAGAACGCTTTCAACGATGGCAGCCATCTCCAGAAACCCGACTTTGCGCGCTATGAAGAGATCCAAGGCTCGCTCTTTAGCCGCATTGAAAACAGCGCCTGCCAAGCCCCCTCGTTCCATCACTTCGCGCGCCAGTCGAAGTGCGGGATACCGCGTTTCGTCCGGTTGACGAAAATGCAACCGCTCAAGTTTTGTCAGATCCAGACGATCAACTGGCAATTCGCGTCGTTCCGGCCAATGCAATGCATAACCGATGGCGTGGCGCATGTCAGGCGCTCCCAAGTGCGCCATCAATGCGCCGTCACGAAACCCAACCAAAGCGTGCACCATGGATTCTGGATGGACGACGACTTCGATCTGCGATGGGTCAACACCGAAAAACTCTCTTGTTTCGATAAGTTCAAGCGCCTTGTTGAACATGGAGGCGCTATCAATGGTAATCCGCTGACCCATATTCCAGTTCGGATGCCGTGAAGCCTGTTCCACTGTCGCCTGCTTCAGGTCTTCCATCGACCAGTCTCGAAACGCTCCACCACTTGCCGTAATAATGACTCGTTCGACCGCTTCAATATCCTCGCCAACCAACGCCTGAAACACCGCCGAGTGTTCGCTGTCGACCGGCAGCAGACTTGCATTGTGAGCTTTGGCAGTTTCCAACACCAATTTACCGGCACAAACCAGCGTTTCCTTGTTGGCGAGTGCCAGCGTAGCACCTTGTTTCAGCGCCTCGAGCCCCGGTGCCAGCCCCGCGGCACCGACGATCGCTGACATGACCCAGTCAGCCGGCCTGGACGCGGCCTCGTCCAACGCTGCCTGCCCCGCCGCCGCTTCGACACCGGTGCCGGCCAAAGCGTGGCGCAGTTCCGGCAGGTGTTCTTCGTAGGCAGTAATCGCGACGTCCGCGCGCAAACGCTGGGCGTCTTCAGCCAAACGCTTAACATTGGCACCGCCGGTCAGAGCGACGATGTCATAAGCGTCCACATCACGATCAATCAAATCGATGGTGCTTTGACCAATCGACCCGGTGGCGCCGAAAATCGTGACCTTTCGCATTACATCACTCCGGGCTCATAAATGAGCCCTGCCAACAAGACAAATACGGCCGCACCCATCATACCATCAAAGCGATCCAGAAAACCGCCATGCCCCGGAATTAGATTGGAGCTGTCCTTGACACCCAGCCTGCGCTTCAAAGCGCTTTCGGCAATATCCCCGAACTGGCTGGCCATGGACGTCATGACAGACATGACAATCAAACCAGGACCAATCCCCGCATAAACAGAGAATACTGCGCCAACAAGCCCAGCTGCGATCCATCCGCCGGCGGTTCCGGACCAGGTTTTTTTGGGACTGACACGAGGCCAGAACTTGGGGCCTCCAATAGCCTTCCCAGCAAAATACCCGGCCACATCGGTAGCCACTACAACGGCGATCAACCAAAGAATCCAGCCGAACCCCAAGCCTTCGCGGATGAGGATGAAGCCCAATCCCGACGCGGCGATCCAGAACGCGAATACTAAATAAATGCCCTTCTCTCGACCGACCTGTCCTGCTCCGACCAGAGCAGGGGCCAACAGAACCGGCAGGCGGAAAACGGGCGGAAGGTGGTAGCTTATGAAAACCGCTAAGCCAGTCACAAGCGCGAGTTGAAGCGCAACCCCACGATGATCGGGAGAGATCATCCGAGCAAGCTCCCAAATCATAAGTGCCGACGCCGCCGCGATAAAGGACTCGAACCATAGCCCACCAAGCCACACTTCGACCGCCCCGACAGTAACCAGAACCATGGCCGAAATAACGCGAGCCGTCAGATCCGACCAACGCCCATCATTCATACCTTAACGGCCCCAAAACGGCGGTCGCGTGCACCATAACTCCGGCACAGGCGCTCAAGTTCGCTGGCCGTAAAATCCGGCCACAATGTATCGATAAACTCATACTCGGCATAGGCGGACTGCCAGAGAAGGAAATTGGAAATTCGCGCCTCACCGCTGGTTCGGATCACCAGATCCGGGTCCGGTAAAACATGTGTATCCAGGTATTTGGGCAGCGTCTCTTCGTCGACGTCATCGGGTTTCAACCGACCATCGGCGACGTCTTGTGCCAGACGCTTCGTAGCCCGCGACACCTCATCCCGGCCACCATAGTTGAGCGCAATTGTAAGGTTCACGCCTTTGTTTTCCCTGGTTCTTTCCTCCAGCGTGTCCATTAGCAAAATCAGCTTTTCATCCAATCGAACCCGATCGCCAATAAAACGAACCCGAACGCCTTTCGCATCCAGCGCCATTGTTTCCTTGGCAATATAACGACGAAAAAGACTCATCAACCCGGCGACTTCCGCCTGCGTACGCTTCCAGTTTTCGGTTGAGAAAGCAAAAATCGTCAAATACTTGATGCCAAGATCAGGGCACGCCTCAACCACTTCACGGACACGTTTTGCACCCGCATGGTGACCAAACAACCTTGGTCGCCCCCTGGCCTGCGCCCAACGCCCATTGCCATCCATTATGATGGCGACATGACGTGGCCCCACGGCCGGTTCGCTTATGGGATCTTTTGGCATGGTGCCGCTCAGACCTGCATGATTTCCGCTTGTTTATGCTCCAACGCGTCGTCCACGGTCTTGATCATCTTGTCGGTCAGTTCCTGCACTTCGGCTTCCCAGAACTTCTGGTCATCTTCCGAGACCGCATTGTCGTTCTTAGCTTTCTTGATCTGGTCCATCCCGTCTCGGCGCACGTTTCGAATGGCAACGCGGGCATGTTCCGCATATTGCCCCGCAACCTTGCCCAACTCACGACGACGCTCTTCGTTCAGCTCGGGGATCGGCAACATTATGATGGTGCCATTGAGTTGCGGATTGATTCCCAATCCACTTTCACGAATGGCTTTTTCCACTTTTCCAACCAACGATTTGTCCCAGACATTTACGGTAACCATTCGCGGCTCAGGGACATTCACGGTGCCAACCTGGTTGATCGGGGTCAACGCGCCATAGGCATCGACCATGATCGGCTCCAACATCGAGGCGGACGCACGCCCCGTTCGCAGCGAGGCGAATTCTGTACGCAGGTTGGCCATCGCGCCGTCCATGCGGCGCTGCAGATCTTTGGTATCCAGTTCAAAATCATCAGACATGCTGCTCACTCCCCGAATTCAGGTGCTGTTGGGATGGGTGATAAGCCATCACAAATGGGATGTATAGCA
Organism: Ruegeria sp. YKSF57; assembly: GCF_059612585.1. Classification (NCBI taxonomy): domain Bacteria; kingdom Pseudomonadati; phylum Pseudomonadota; class Alphaproteobacteria; order Rhodobacterales; family Roseobacteraceae; genus Ruegeria; species Ruegeria sp. YKSF57. The sequence continues at coordinate 50,254 of NZ_JBXWQW010000029.1, forward strand.
ATCATGGCCGGGAATTCTCGCAATTGCGAGAGGACTCGCCGAATTTCACAATAACAAGGGACGTGACCCGCCCGACCCTTTTTGGTCGACGGGTCACCAAATTAGGACGAACCTAAGCGTTCACATCCACTACGACGCGACCTTTGACCTGACCTTTCAGGATGTCTCCGCCCAGTTTTGGCAGATCTCCGAGTGTCGCAGGCTGGATCATTTCCTCAAGCTTATCCATGGGCAGGTCAGAGGCGATGCGATTCCATGCTCGTACGCGGTTGGCATAAGGTTGCATCACACTGTCGATACCGAGCAGGTTCACACCGCGCAGTATGAATGGCGTGATTAACGCGCCCTCGATTACCGCTCCTCCAGCCAGACCAATGGCGGCAACGGATGCGCCATATTTCATCTGCTTTAAGACCCGCCCCAGCATCACACCGGCAACGGCATCGACGCAGCCGGCCCAGGTTTCGCTTTCCAATGGCTTGCGCGTGGTTTCACTGAATTCATCCCGTCCGACAACCTGGGTCGCACCCAACCCCCTGAGATACGCTTCTTGCTCCGGACGACCAGTCACAGCCGCGACTTCATAGCCGAGATTGGCCAGAATGGCGGTTGCCACACTGCCGACGCCTCCTGCCGCCCCGGTGACCAGAACCGGCCCGTGATCCTTTTGCAGACCGTGATCCTCCAACGCCATGACAGCAAGCATCGACGTAAGTCCTGCGGTTCCGACCGCCATCGCCTGGCGCGTATCCAACCCCGCAGGCAATGGAACCAACCAATCGGCCAACACCCGAGCTTTTTGCCCGTACCCGCCCCAATGCGCCTCACCCACGCGCCAACCGGTCAGAACCACTTTGTCACCGGGTTTGTAACGATCATCGGAACTTTGCTCGACCGTCCCCGCAAAATCGATTCCCGGAACATGCGGGTACTTGCGAACAAGCCCCCCGCCCGGTCCGATGCACAACCCGTCCTTGTAGTTCACAGTAGAGAAATCGACAGCTACCAGAACCTCGCCATTCGGCAGATCATCCACAGCGATCTGCTTTACGGACGCACTGGTCTTTCCGCTTTGCTCGTCTTTTTCCACAACCAACGCATTGAACATCTCAATCTTCCCTTTTCACTTCCGGGTTACAGTCCGCTCTTCTTTCTCTCCAAGAAATTGACGTACCCTATTTTAACGCCAAAACCGATCCTGCACGACAGCCCATCGCATACCGTGTTCCGTTAGAACCTCGATACGAGTTCCCGGTTCCCAACAGGCGCGATCAACCATGCCTATTGCCACATTCACCTGAAATTCAGGCGAGAACACAGCCGACGCGACCTGTCCCACACTGCCACCGTTGGCCACCAACGGCCAGGACCCTGTGCAGGGTCCAATCTCGCCCTCGATCACCAGGGGCCGGATCTGTCGCGGCGGTCCGTTACGCGCCTGCTCGGCCAAAGCGGCCTTGCCGATGTAGTCCTCTGGAGAGTTGCAGAACCGTCCCAACCCACATTCATACGGGGTATTCTCGCGCCGCATGTCCGAGCCAAAGCTCAATAGCCCGCTTTCGACCCTTTCTATTCCGTTGGGACATCCGGCACGCACCTGCAAGTCACGTCCGGCCGCAAACAGGGCGTTCCACAACGGCATGCCGTATTCTTCGCCTTCGACATAAACCTCGAATCCGCCTTGTTTGGACCAACCTGACCGTGCGACCACGAACTCACGATCCTCGAACCGGAGCTTTTTGTAGCGGAAGAAACGGATATCCCGCACGGCATCGCCAAAGACACGCGCCATCAACTCATCGGCCTTAGGGCCTTGAACCGCCAGAGGAGACACATCCGGTTCGTCAACCTCCACGTCCAAACCCAGTGCAACGGCGATGCCCAAAGAAAATTGCCACAGATCACCATCAGCGACCGACAGCCAATAGTGATCTTCTGCCAGTTTTACGGCCACGGGATCGTTCAACATGCCACCGTTATGATCAACCGTCGGAACGTAATAGCATTGATCCGCCGCCATACTGCCCATGTCGCGCGGGCTGAGGATCTTCATCAGCCGCAGAGCATCCGGCCCCTTTATCTCGACCTGCCTCTCACAGGCGACATCCCAAACCTGTACATGTTGCTTGAGATGTGCGCAGTCCGCCTCGACGCTTTCAAAGAAAGTCGGCAGCAACATGTGGTTGTAGACCGTGTAGCCGCCGACACCTTGGGCTTCGACCCCAGGTGTGAACGGCGTCTTTCGGACACGACGGTTAGGAAAAATAACGGCCATATCAGAACTCCGTCGGCATGAAGATCAGATCGCTGACCGGTGCCTTGGAACCGGTCTCTGTCAGCATTTTGTGAATTTGCCCCCTATGATGGGTCTGATGGTTGAAAAAATGGATGATCACCATCGCCATGGGCTTGCTGATCTCGCGCTTCGCGACTCCCGAGTACCACGTGATTTTCCCTGCCAGAGCTTGATCGTTCAATCTGTCCGCCCATTTGACGATCCGATCATCCATCTCACCCCGCGCGGGCAACCATGTGGCCAATTCGCTATGCAGCGCAGCACTGTGAGGAATACCACCTTCGGGTCCCGGACCGCCATCAAAGCGCGACATCCAGATTGTATCCCCCCAGAGCAGGTGGTTCGCCGTTCCAAGGATCGAGCTGAAGAACGCTCCCCGATCTCGGGTCAGTTCATCGGCGCTCAACGCATCAAAAAAGCTCACCAACTGGCTGTTTTGCCAGCAATTATAGCGGGCCAATTCGCGCGCATACGCTGCCGAGATCATCACTTTGGTCCGTGCCAGTCGATCTGGCAGATTTCAGCGGAACGCCCGTCAAAATCCCAGACCCGGCCAAAGGCCCGCACCTTGCCCTTCGAGGCCGTGGCGACTGTGATGTCCGGCCCCATCCAGTATTCCGTGTTCGAGATCACGATATCCGTATCCTTGTCCTTGCCCTGGACCGGGAAGACAGTGCCCTGGATCTTCCGACCCACCGTGATGTGGCGGTTCTTGCCTTCTTTGACATACGTAACCGGCTGCCGTTCGGCCCCAAGAAACTCACCCACCAAAACCGAAAACAGGCCCGTCGTTCCCTTCGCCTGCCCAGAAAAGATTTTGACCAGACCCTCGAACGCAGCGTGGCTTGCGCGATCATCGATGAACACGGCGGCCTTCCAGTTGCCGCGCGACATCATGCCCGGTATTTCGATGAGCAACCCGATGTTTAGACCGGACAAATCCTCGTCCCCATAGTGACCGCTGTCGATCCGAACACCGCCCCAGGTCTGGCAATGTCCTTCGGTCGGTGGATGCTTGCCCAACGATACCACGCAGGGGCAAAACACCGTGCAATTGCAGTTCAACACCAGTTCACCCTTGATCGTCCAAGGCGTCAGGCCGGGATCCTTGCGTTCCGCGGCAGGATGACGGCTGTCGATTTTTTCAACCACTTCCAAACGGTCATTTGCCATGAGTATTCCTCCTTAGATCAATCCGAAACCGATCGCCGCGGCGGTCGCAAGAAGCAGCGCGCCCAACGGTCGGGTAATCCAGCGCCCGAGATCGGGCATTTTCTCGAAAATCATGATCGCGGTCGCCAATCCCATGAACGCCAGGTTCATGACACCTCCGACAAACGCCAACAGCATGAGCGCCCAGCAGCAACCCAGACACACCAACCCCAACCTGATCCCGTTGCGCCACGGCCCTTCATCCCAATGCGCCAAAAAGAACATCATGGGCGAGCGACATTTTTCCAGGCAGGCATCTTTGATCGGCGAAAACTGATAAAGGCCCGCGATGGCCAGCAGACTGGCGGACAACCAGACACTGCCGCTTTGTCCCAACGGATCAAGCAATCCGACTTGATAGAGACCAAACTGCAGCAACGCAGCAGCAACGGAGAACCCAATCCAGACCGACAGATATCCGCCCAGCAACCGCGGCATCCGGACCGGAGCACCGGTCTGACCGAGTTCTTCGTAAGTTGCCAAGGCGGGCAAAACGGTAGGTGCCATCATCGCCGCAGACATCAAGACCCACATGGCGATCAAACGCGCAAATCCGGCTGTATCCGGTGTTACGATGCACAAGCTGGCCCAGAATTCGCCGCCATAGACAGATGCAAACTGGCGTATTTCGGACGGAACGGCCATAAGATACAGCAACGTCCAGGCGGTTACGATCACCGCAAACAACCCCAACCAGTGAGGCGCGGACATGGCGCGAATGCGACTCGACAGCACGGCTATCCCCTCCTCAACTCCCGACTCAGTTCTTGCAATTCAAATGTCAGACTTTTAAATGTCAGACAAATAAAAAATGACGTGCACATGAAAATTGATCCGCAAAACCCCGCCGATCTGTCAGCCCAGATCGCCCAGGCCATCAAAGACGCCATCGTCTCCGGTGCATTGATTGTCGACGCGCGGTTGCCGTCCGAAGCGGAACTGGCGGATCAATTTCAGGTGTCGCGACCGACCGTACGAGAGGCACTAAAACGGCTCGCGGCACAATCCCTGATCCGAACTCAACGTGGGGCAACCGGGGGGGCTTTCGTAAACCGTCTGAGTTTTGAAGACGCCTATTCCCAACAGATTACCACTTCTACGCTGTTGCTGTCGATGAACGCCGTCAGCTTCGATACTGCCTGCGAAGCCCGTTATGCGCTGGAGCGTGCTTGTGCGCCGTTGTCGGCGACGCGTCGGACGGCTGACCAACTGGCGACAATGCGGGCCGAGATTTTTCGCCAATCACAGCCCGGTTTGACCGACGAGGCGTTTTGCGCCTCGGACGTGGCGTTTCATCGGGCGCTGGTTGATGGCGCCGGAAATCCGGTTCTGTCCTATCAGCTCGCCGGAGCCGTCGAGGCGATGCAGCCTCTGATGAACATGATCACCTTCACGGCCCGATCGCGCGAAGCAATCATTGCTCTGCACACCCGTATCGCGGATGCACTTGATGCATGCGACGCTCCGGCCGCGGACAAGGCGTTGGCAGAACTGGAATCCTACACACGGCAATTGGCGCAAGACGTCGTCGAACGACGCCGGAAACGGCCGGAATAATCCAATTCCTTAACTCTGGGCTTGACGCGCGGTGTGTCGCAACATGACACTCGGGCAGGCAGCGTGGCGCCCGGCATCAAGACCGGTTTTCCCTATAAATAATATATATCAACGATTTACGGGAGGAAGTTATGAATCTTAGACCGGACCCAACCTTTTATCCATCCCCCAAGATAGCGATGGAAGCACCGGCTGAAACCTTGGCCTTTACCCTTATGCTAAGCCCGGATTTCTCTCAACCCGACGGTTTGGCAGTGGTCAATGTCGATCCGAAGTCGAAGGATTATGGCAAGATCGTTCATTCAGTGATCATGCCGGAAAAAGGCGATGAGTTTCATCACTTTGGATGGAATGCCTGCTCCTCTTCACTTTCACCACTCACGGGCCATGCCTTTCTTGAACGGCGCTACCTCATCATTCCGGGTATTCGGTCCAGCAGGATTTATGTCATCGATGTCAAAGATCCCTTGGCTGCCAAGATCCACAAGATCATCGAACCCGAGGAGGTCTTTGCAAAGACTGGCTATTCACGCCCGCATACGATCCACTGCGGACCCGAAGGCATCTATGTCAGCACGCTGGGCGGCGGTGGGCCCGACGGCACTGATGGGCCTCCGGGTATCTTCATTCTTGACTGTCAGACATTCGACATCATCGGCCGATACGAAATCGAACGCGGAGTGCAGGACAAGCAGTATGATTTCTGGTGGAACCTGCCTCGCGACTATATGGTCAGTTCGGAATGGGGCCTGCCGCCTCAGTTCGAAAATGGCCTTGTTCCCGAAGATTTGCTGTCCAACAAATACGGGCACCGGATTCACTTTTGGAATTTGAGAAGCCGCACAAACGTTCAAACCATCGATCTGGGCGAGAACCATCAGATGGCCTTGGAAATCCGCCCGGCGCATGATCCGGTCAAACAGCATGGATTCTGCGGTGTGGTGGTGGATACAACCAATCTGCAAGGCTGTATCTTTACTTGGTGGCGTAAGCCAGATGGCACATTTGAGGCCAAAAAAACCATCACGATAGACCCACAACCAGCGGACCCCGACGACCTGCCAGAGCTTCTAAAAGGCTTTGCCGCCGTACCACCGCTCGTCACCGACATTGATCTCAGTCTTGATGACAAATACCTCTATGTCTCGTGCTGGGGTATTGGAGAGATGCATCAATACGACGTATCCGACCCGATGAACCCCGTTCTGGCCGGAAAGGTCGACATCGGCGGGATCGTCAAGAAAACCAAGCATCCCAATGGCAAGGAATTCGGCTATGGCCCGCAGATGGTCGAGATCAGCCGCGACGGCAAACGTGTCTATTGGACCAATTCGCTGTATTCTACCTGGGATGACCAGTTTTACCCAGGTGATCGGGGCGCGGCCATGGTGAAAGCGGATGTAGGCGAGAATGGTGGGTTAACCTTGGATCCTGAGTTCTGGGTCGAATTCCCTGACGGATACCGCACACACCAGATACGTCTTGAGGGCGGAGACTGCTCAACCGACAGTTTCTGCTATCCTTCGGTCTGACTTGGACACTCTGATGACAACAACGGCCGGCCTTTGGCTGGCCGTTTTTCTGAGCGGCCTTTATCACGGGATTAACCCGGGAATGGGGTGGCCTCTGGCTGTTTCCGCAGCGCTTATGGAGCAGAAACATTCTGCTCTGTTGCGCGCGCTGGGCGCATTGGCGGCGGGGCATTTTCTGGCCATGCTCGCCATCCTGCTGCCTTTCGCGATGCTGACCACGCTCGTGGAGTGGCAGCTCGAGATTCGTATTGGTGCATCGGTTCTGGTGACAGCAATGGGTCTCTATCTTCTGGCAACCCGAAGGCATCCACGCTTCTTGTCCCGCGTTCCGCCTGCCCGCCTTGTGCTTTGGTCATTCCTTGTCGCTCTGGCGCATGGAGCAGCGTTGATGCTCGTTCCAATCTATTTGGGGCTTTGTAAGCTGGATGAGGAAAGCACCGGCCATCAGGCGGCCGGTGAATTGATGGGTGCGAATGTAGGATTGACCTTGCTGGTAGCAACACTTCACACGGTTGCGATGATTGCGGTCGGAGCGGTTCTTTCGGTCGCGGTCTATCGATGGCTAGGCCTTCGGTTCCTGTCACGCAGCTGGTTCGATCTGGAATTGGTGTGGGCAATGAGTCTTGTTGCTGTCGGTGGCCTCAGTCTCTGGGCGGCGATTTGAGGGGCGCTTCCTCGGATATTCTTTTTTGTTAAATGCATACTGGATCGCGTTTCGCCTCTTTGCATCGGTCAACTTCCCACTTATATCTGTAGTGTCCCTTTGGGGACTATGGACATAAACGCGCTCGTAATAAGCGGATCGGACCCGGGGGCGGTACCCGGCGGCTCCACCAAAATCCTTCGTTTGGGGATCATGGGGCCGAAATAGGATCGACGGACGTCTAAAGGGGTTGGCTTTGTCTCGGTGAGGTACCACCGTTACCGGTCCGAACAGTACAATTGCAAACGACAATCGTGCTCCGGTTGCAGTTGCTGCGTAAGCAGTAACAAGACCGAAACTTAAGCCCTTGCGCCTAGCCGCGTAAGGCGGGGTCCGCAGGTACCTGGCAACAGAAACCTGCATTTTCCTGAAAAAGATCAGACTTTATCGAAATTGCTGGGTCGGATTCAGGTATTGTACACCTTTTTCTCCCATCGTGACCAGACAACGACGGAGATGCGAGATGACGAAATCCGACGCCTTGAAAGCTTGGTACAAGGAAGTCTGGGAGCAAGGCAATGTTGATGCCATTCCCCGCTTCTTTGCTCCGGATACATTGGCCGACGGCTTGATTCCGGAAATGCAGGTCGGCCCGGACGATTTTCGAGATCTGGTAACAGCTTTTAGGCACATTCTTGGTGAAATCCGGGTCGATATACCAAAGATTATCGAGGACGATGATTGGCTGTCGGCCATATTGCATGTCCGCACCTCACGCGCGGACAATGGCGCACCCATCGAAGTTTCCGGTCAGGTCATGGCGCGGTTTCGCGATGGCGTCATGGTGGAAACTTACAATCAGTTCGATTTCATCTCGTTTTTTGAACAACTTGGTCAGTTTCCACAAGATACACTGCCGGTCTGCATGACCGGTCAGCGCTTGGATTTCGCCTAGTGTTCAATCCCGAGTATTGACGGCAACCGCGATCAAGCGCTAGCAATGTTGCATGGGGCTGGATTGCGAACGCCCCGTGAGGCGCCAGCCCAAGGTTCGCATGTTTCCAATGGAAAAGGACACATGCCATGGTTGCTCCGAACGCAATAACAGTCCCTCAACTCATCCGTCTGATCGGCACTCCGTCAAGCCCCACCATCGTCGACGTATCAACTGACGAAGATTTTCAGGTCGATCCTTTTATGATTCCGGGGTCGTTCCGGCACCCCCACACCGACGTCGAAGGGCTTTGCCAGCGAATTGGTGACAGGCCCTGTGTAATTGCCTGCCAAAAAGGCCAAAAGCTCAGTCAGGGCTTGGTGGCCTGGCTGCAAAATGATGGCTTTCGCGCCGAGTTCCTGGAAGGTGGAATGTACGCTTGGCGAGAGCATCCCGAAGCCATGCGGATTCCATCTGCCAATATTCCTGCGGCGGTCGGCGGTAGTACACTTTGGGTCACGCGTCATCGCCCCAAAATAGACCGGATCGCCTGTCCCTGGCTCATCCGGCGATTTGTCGATCCCAAAGCACGATTTCTCTTCGTTGCACCGGCAGAAGTATCGGAGGTCGCCGAACGATATGCAGCAACCCCATTTGATGTCGAAGACACGTTCTGGAGTCACCGGGGCGAAAAATGCACCTTTGACACAATGCTTGACGAATTCCAGCTTAGATCCACTGCTCTTGATCACCTTTCGAAAGTTGTGCGAGGGGCGGATACCAACCGGCACGATCTGGCGCCTGAGGCGGCAGGCCTGCTTGCTATTTCCGTCGGTCTGTCACGCCAATACCGGGACGATCACGAGCAGCTTACGGCCGGGGTTCAATTGTATGACGCGTTATACCGTTGGGCGCGTGACGGGTATGAAGAAGGACACGACTGGCCGGCGGATCGCAAGAAATGACCCCGACACTTGGCGATCTGGCGCGCGTTTTTGGACGGATCGGAGTCATGTCGTTTGGAGGTCCGGCGGCGCAAATCTCGTTGATGCATCAGGAGCTTGTTGAAAAAAGACCCTGGCTCGACGATCAGACGTTTCTGCGCGCCTTGTCCCTGTGCATGCTTTTGCCCGGCCCTGAGGCGATGCAGTTGGCAACCTATTCCGGCTGGCGGCTCAAGGGCGTTTCTGGCGGATTGCTGGCGGGCGGGTTGTTCGTTATCCCGGGCGCAATTGTTATCGCCGTCCTGACTACACTCTATGCCGCATACGGCGCGCTGCCCTTGGTGCAATCCGCTTTTTTGGGCATCAAGGCGGCAGTAATCATCATTGTTCTCCAAGCGCTTCTGAGTTTATCGCGCAGGGCGCTTGTATCGGGCGTGGCAAGGTCAATCTCGGTTCTGGCATTCATAGCCATCTTCGTATTCAACTTACCTTTTCCACTCATTATTGCACTCGCTGCCACCTGGGGGCTGATGACCTCATCTACGCCCACGACTGTCCCTTCGTCCATCAAACGGCCTAATGATAATCCAGTCAAAACGGCTGCGATATGGATGACGCTTTGGCTGCTTCCCCTCTTCGTTGTGACCGCCTCAGGTCACCAGTTACTTAGCGATCTGGGCTGGTTTTTCGCCCGAATGGCGGTTGTGACATTTGGCGGTGCATATGCGGTTCTCGCCTACATGACACAGACTGTGGTGGACCAATATCACTGGATTTCGACAGACCAGATGATTGACGCCCTGGGCCTTGCAGAAACGACGCCTGGCCCGCTGATACTCGTCACCCAGTTCGTGGCGATGCTCAGCGGTCATATCCAGGGCGGTTTCGCCTTCTCTATCGCCGCCGGCCTCGTCGCTTTGTGGGCTACATTCGTTCCTTGCTTTTTATGGATATTTCTTGCCGTACCGTATTTGGAGCAGATCTCTACGCGCCCCCGACTGGCTGCTGCACTGGCTGCGATTTCTGCGGCAGTGGTCGGTGTTATCCTGAATCTATCGGTCTGGTTTGCGCTCAACGTGCTGTTTGGATCACTATCGTCGGTATCATTTGGACCAATGTCCTTTTATTTGCCAGATCCCAGTCAACTGAATGTCGAAGCCCTATTGTTGACCACATTTGCAGGGGTCCTGGTGTTCGGGGTCAAATTTCGCATTGAGACGACCTTGGTGATTTTGGCGGTCACTGGAACAATCGGGCATTTCATCTGACCAAGAATCCGATAGAAGCACTTTTGTTTCCAAGCGAATCCCGTATGCTGAAACCAATATTTATCGAGGAAATACCATGTCGCGCGACATTGACTACGGAAACCTCATGCACTCTGCGATGCGGGGGCTGATCAGGACAGTTCTGGCAGACGTCGCCGCGAGCGGTCTTCCGGGGGCGCACCACTTTTTCATCACTTTCGACACCCGCCATGCCGGGGTCGAACTCGCCGATTGGTTGCGTGACCGGTACCCCGAAGAAATGACCATTGTCATGCAGCATTGGTTCGAAAACCTCATTGTAACCAATGATGGTTTTTCGATCACATTGAATTTCGGCGACTCGCCGGAACCGCTTTATATCCCGTACTCAGCCATAAAGACTTTCGTTGATCCTTCGGTTGAATTCGGCCTTCGGTTCGAAACTGCCGATGGAGAAGACGAAGAAGAGCCCCTGGATGCTACGCCAGAGGTCTTCGAAGACGCACCCGAACAGCCACGGCACGATGCCGATGTGGTGTCACTGGATAGCTTCCGCAAATAATCCATTCGAAATCAAAAAGCCGCCCGGACCCGCAATTCGCGGGCCTTATTCCTTGGTCAGAAATGTTTCAACGGATCTGGATTTCGTTCCGTTTCGAAACCGTGTGAACGATAGATGAAGACCACCTTTGGCCAGTGTCCTGTCGAATTGCTGCAATTCGTACCCTCCGGCATCGTCAATGAACAGGGAATAGATCGTCATCGTATCGCCGGTAATTCGACCCCAAACAAATGGTTCACCCTTCATTGGGTCCAACTGAACCTCGTGTCCGAATACGTTCCGGCGCATGGCAGCTGAATAGACATCCGGCCTGTCTGTCGGCAAGAAATCGACCGAGTATTCCTGTTCCTTCACACGCCCGTCTTGTCTATAAGTCGTCGTGCTCCAACTCACGTTAAACCCGTCCTTGGTTTCGGCGATTGCGACGCTCATATCCCGAGGTGTTTCTGTTCCTTCTGTATCCACCAAGTTGGCCGAGCCGTGATAGACTCCCACGTATGACGAGACTTCCGCCGCGTAACCGGAACCGGATACCGACAAGAAGATCAAAAAACCCGTTAACCCATACCGCATCACACGGAACAAACGCTCTCGGAACAGTTCAAGCATCCGGATTCTCCACTCTGGTAATGAAAACCATCTTACAGCCGAGCCCAAGGCAAACAACGATACAGTTCCGCACGGGCACGAAAAATTGACGCGCCAGAAAGTCTGTACCTGCAAAAGCCTTGCGCATAAGGTGCGCCCAACTGGCCGATTGCGTCACGGCTTGGCTGCGGCTAAACGGCATACAACAGCATACCAGACGGAGTGACAGATGTCTCAGACCCGCACCGAATCCGACAGCTTTGGCCCGCTCGAGGTTCCTGCCGACAAGTATTGGGGCGCGCAAACGCAGCGTTCGATCATGAACTTCCCGATCGGTTGGGAAAAACAACCCATCGCCATTGTGCGTGCGCTGGGCGTGATCAAGCAAGCCTGCGCGATGGAAAACAAAGCGACTGGCAAACTGGATGCCAGGATTGCCGATGCCATCATTCAGGCCGCGGCTGAGGTGATCGAAGGCAAGTTTGACGACAACTTTCCGCTGGTCGTCTGGCAGACGGGTTCTGGCACCCAGTCGAACATGAATTCGAACGAGGTCATCGCGAACCGAGCCATCGAAATTCTGGGCGGTATCATTGGTTCAAAAGACCCCGTGCATCCAAACGATCATTGCAACATGGGTCAGTCGTCGAATGATACCTTTCCCACCGCGATGCACATCGCCACGGCGATGAGTGTTCGTGACGTCCTTCTGCCCGGGCTTGAAAAGCTGGCCTGTGGTCTTGAGCAGAAGGCTGATGAGTTTAAGGACATCATCAAAATCGGCCGGACCCATACGCAGGATGCGACACCTCTGACCCTGGGGCAGGAATTCAGCGGCTATGCCCACCAGATCCGTCAGGGGATTGCACGCATTCACGCAGCGCTGCCCGGCATCTATGAGCTGGCGCAGGGCGGCACCGCCGTTGGCACGGGCCTGAACACCCAAAACGGTTGGGGCGAAGCGGTCGCGAGCCATATGGCGCAGATCACCGGCCTGCCCTTCGTGACCGCGCCGAACAAGTTCGAAGCGCTGGCTGCCCATGACGCCATGGTCTTTATGTCCGGGGCTTTGGCGACCATCGCGGGCAGCTGTTACAAGATTGCCAACGACATCCGTTTCCTGGGCTCTGGCCCGCGTTCGGGGCTTGGCGAACTGATCCTGCCCGAGAACGAGCCCGGTTCCTCCATCATGCCCGGCAAGGTGAACCCGACCCAGGCCGAGGCGCTGACACAGGTTGCTGCGCATGTAATGGGCAACAACGCCGCGATGAATTTTGCCGGCAGTCAGGGCCATTTCGAGCTGAACGTTTATAAC